>NZ_JBRIMB010000001.1:0-267786 GCF_052977265.1 Shewanella sp. 0m-8
GTTATCGAGCAGGTGGTTGAATGGCAAAGCCGTCCTCTAGATGCTATTTATCCCGTTGTTTATTTAGATTGTATCGTCATTAAAATCCGCCAAGATAAACGAGTTATCAGCAAGTCTATTTTCCTTGCTCTGGGCATTAACCTTGATGGCCATAAGGAGTTAATGGGGCTTTGGATAGCTGAAAATGAAGGCGCTAAGTTTTGGTTAGGCGTACTGACTGAGCTGCAACAGCGTGGCGTTGAAGATATTCTTATCGCTTGTGTAGATGGTTTAAAAGGCTTCCCTGAAGCCATCAATACTGTCTACCCTGATACGCATGTTCAGCTCTGTATTGTCCATATGATCAGAAACTCATTAAAATATGTATCGTGGAAAGACTATAAAGCTGTGACGAGCGGGCTTAAGAGCATCTACCGTTCGGCCACAGAAGAGGAAGCATTACTCGAACTCGACCGGTTCAGTGATACCTGGGACAGTCAGTACCCTCAAATTAGTAAGTCATGGCGTAACCATTGGCATAACCTAAATACGTTCTTCAATTATCCTGAGGACATACGCAAGGCTATCTACACAACAAATGCAATTGAGTCGTTAAATAGCGTGATTAGGCGAGCATTGAAGAAGCGTAAGGTCTTTCCTAATGATGACTCAGCTAAGAAAATGATATACCTTGCAATAAAAGAAGCCAGTCAAAAATGGACAATGCCCATTCAAAACTGGCGTGCTGCAATGAGCAGATTTATTATTGAGTTTGAAGACAGACTTGTGAAACATATTAACTAAAACTGCAGTTACACAGAATCTGTTACACCCTCCTTAATGCATACACTTTTAATAACGAGATTTATCAGTGATATTTCCCTTATGCTTGTTCATTAG
Source organism: Shewanella sp. 0m-8 (assembly GCF_052977265.1). Taxonomy (NCBI): domain Bacteria; kingdom Pseudomonadati; phylum Pseudomonadota; class Gammaproteobacteria; order Alteromonadales; family Shewanellaceae; genus Shewanella; species Shewanella sp. 0m-8. The sequence continues at coordinate 880 of NZ_JBRIMB010000001.1, forward strand.
TCTCTATAGGCTCATGGCTGCTTAAAAACTGACAACAAGCGACTAGTATCACCGCCGAAAGCATTAAGGCTGAGAACGGCACTGCTGTACCTGTATAAAATAGGGCTAACAAGGGGCCTGCTAACGCGCCAAAACCAAACCTTAAGGTACCAATTACAGCTGTTGCAGTACCTGTTTCCTTTTGAAATTTCATCAGCACAATCGCATCAGCGTTAACCGACATCACACCTAGGCAAGCCATTAAGGGCAATAACATCATCACTGTAAACAGGTAGTTTAGTCCTAATAGGTTAACTATTAGCAGAGCTGTACCTGCTATAGCGCCGAAAAAGGTTGCTACTTTGAGCATACGTTTTGAACCATAACGTCCAACGATTTTGCTATTAATCACATTGGCTAGCATTAATGCGCCTACGTTAGTACTAAACAAAATTGCAAACACTGATTTATCGAGTCCAAACACTTCCATATACACAAATGGTGATGCGGTTAAGTAGCAGAAAAAAGCAAATGAGGTTAATACGCCACTGGCTATATTGAGTTTAACTCCCTTCTTAGTAAACACGGTGGCATAAGCACCAAAAAAGGATTGTTCACTTCTACTTGAAGGATCTTTATCGCTTGGCATATTCAGCTTTAGGCTTACTAAAATAAGCAAGGTTAGTGCATAAAATGCCAGGATAAAAAAGATAAGCTGCCACTCACCAAACTCTAGAATTAAGCTCCCAATGCTTGGGGCTATTAATGGTGCTAACATCATGATTAAGCTGACATAAGACATGCCTTTAGCGGTGTTTTTCCCATACAGCTCTTTGATATACCCCGGAACAACAACCGTGGCTGCAGCGCCGATAAATGCCTGAAAAAAGCGTAAAGCCAAAAAGCTTTCTATCGTGGTGACGAACGCAAGACCTAAACTTGTGAGCATAAAGCCAGTTAAACCAAGAATGACCAATTTTTTTCTGCCAAACCTGTCGGCTAGGGGGCCGAAACAGAGCATGCCTAAGGCGTAACCTGCTAAATATAAGCTTAATGATTGCTGTACTAAGGTAATGTCAGTATGAAAACTCGATGCAAGTGTAGCCATTGCGGGGAGATACATGTCAATGGCGAGTGGCGTGATAGCGACAATAGCCGATAGCATAGGGATCAACAGCGTTAGGCTGGCACCAAAAGGATATTTATTCGTCGTCTGGTTATTTGCTGAGTTGTTCAACGGGACCTCTACATCTTGTTGCTTAATTGTGTAAATAAAACGAAAACTATCATTTCAATAGCTGAAAACTGTTTGCTTATGGCAAAAGACTTTGCGGAGAAATTTCAATTTAACGCTAAAAGTGTATGTACTCGATCTGGTGGTACTTACATTGCGGTCTAAACAGGTAAATAACGGGTTTAGCGAATGAAAGGAACACTTTAATGTAAGGAATAACTAAAGTGTCAGATGCCATTATATTAGCGTTTTAAACTTAATAATCAATCCTTGTTGAGCTTTATTTTCCGCGTTAGCCCAGGCAATTTGTAAGCAAACATCTTTGTCTTTCCAGTGTCTCTTTTCTGTAGCGAGTACCTTTATTGTCCGTTAAAGATTGTCTTAAAAATGTCTTTTAGCTGTCATCTTAGCGTCTTTTATTAGACCTAAATTGGGTGGCTTTAAACAATGCTTGTGTTTACAAGTCGTCGATAATGCCGGCTTTCTTACCCTGAAGATGGATGAAAGGAATAATAATGAATAATCAATTTAAGCTGCTCCCAGTTTTACTTGCAGCTTGTTGGGTTACCGCTTGTAGTGATGATGGTGATCAGGGCGCGGCTGGCCAAGATGGAATGAATGCGCTCGTGTCAGTCTCTGAACTTGCACTAGGCAATGACCAATGTCCATTAGGCGGACAAATGCTGACCACAGGATTAGATTCAAATTCAAATGGTATGTTAGATGACAGCGAGATTGATACGACTCAAACTCAGTATCTTTGTAAGGAAAGTACCAATGGCTCTCAAGGGGGGCTGACCGCAGAGTTGATTGGCCGCTATCAGAGTCATATTTACGGGTTAAGTGCTGCAGAGATTGTTGATTTCCATGTGGACTCACAACGGATCTTTGTCGTGAACGCTAAAAGCGGAAAAGTCGATGTTTTAGACGGTGCAAGTTTGAGTTTAGATGATGCAGTGACTGGATCGGGGGCATTAGCGCTCAATAACATCAATAAACTTACCGATATTGATGTCAGTGCGGATTTAAACTTGCAAAGGTTGGGTGGTGTAAACAGTTTAAGCGTATATGGTGATCTACTTGCTGTAGCGGTAGAGCGCGCAGATGATAAAGGTAATAGTCGGCAGGGACGCGGCTATATTGCGTTTTATCGTTTAGACAATAGTGGTGAAAGTGAATTGATCCAACAGGTTGAGGTTGGTTATTTGCCTGATAATGTTGTCTTTAACCGAGATGGGTCATTGCTGTTAGTGGCTAACGAAGGTGAGCCTAACTCGGCGTACAGTGTCGATCCTGAAGGGAGCATTTCAGTGATTGAAATCAAAGATGGCACTCCTGAACCTACTGCGACAGAAATGGGCTTTACAGCGTTTAATGTTGGCGCTTTGAGAGAAGATGAACTGAGTCCATTAATTAAAGTGAATGGACCCGGGGCGAGCGTCGCTCAAGATCTTGAGCCTGAATATATCGCAGTGAGTGAAGATAATACTAAAGCTTATGTGTCATTACAGGAGAATAATGCCATTGCAGTGATTGATCTAAAGAGCAAAACGATTGATTCAATATTGGCGCTCGGGCTTAAAGATTATGGTATTGAGCAAAATAAAATTGATGCCAGTGATAAGGATAATCGAGTTAACTTCGTTGCCTATAAAGATGTTTATGGCATGTATCAGCCAGATACTATTCAAAGCTACCAATGGAAAGGTGCTAATTTTATTGTCACTGCGAATGAAGGCGATGCACGAGATTATGATGGTTTTTCTGAAGAAGCACGAGCAGACGATTTAATCTTAGATCCTGCACACCCGCAGCTTATTGCCGCGCAAGATAAAACTCAACTTGGCCGTTTAAAAGTCACCACAAGTATGGGCGATAGCGACAATGATGGCGATATGGATCAAATCATTAGTTATGGTGCGCGTTCATTTTCTATTTGGGATGAGCAAGGGGAGCAAGTCTTTGACTCAGCATCTGATTTTTCCAGAATCACAGCCGCCGTTCTTGGTGAGCAGTTTAATAACAATAATGATGAGAACAAAGGTGATAGTCGAAGTGATGATAAAGCCGGAGAACCTGAAGCGTTAGCTATCGGCAAGATTGCTGGCAAGTATTACGCTTTTATAGGCCTTGAGCGCAATGGTGGCTTTATGATTTACGATATCAGTAACCCTTTCGAGGTCAGCTTTGTTGATTATCTTGTTAACCGAGATTTCGATGCCGATTTTGAAATTAATACCGATACAGGTGAGGTGGTAGGCGATGCGACCTTAGCGGGCGATTTAGGTCCAGAAGGAATGAAGTTTATTGGAGCAGAAAACAGTCCAACAGCACAGCCTCTGTTAGTGATTGGCAATGAGGTTAGCGGCACAACTAGCGTTTATGGGTTAACGTTTAAACAAAATTAAAAATTGCTAATGTTTTAACGTATTAGATAATAAAAAACTCCGTTACCCTAAAGTGACGGAGTTTTTTATTAATCGAAGCTAGCAAGGGGGATTGCCTCTTCAATCAGTCTTAATCAATGAAGCTTAGAAACCGCGAGGTAGTTGACCTTTACCCGCTAGCTTTTCACGCCAAAGTTCTTTTGGTGTTTTACCACCGTTTTTGGCTGCAGGTTTAGCCGCTTTTTTCACTGTTGCTTTCTTCACAGTAGCTTTCTTAGCGGCTGGCTTAGCGGCTGGCTTAGCCGCAACGGTCTTTGTTTCTACTTTAGCTGCTACAGGGGCACTATTGCCGCCAACTTCAGCTAACATCGCTTCTAACTCACTAAAGCGTAAAGATTTACCGCCATCGATTTTGTACCAGCTACCTTTCTGTTCAATCTTAACAGCTTGGCCATCACGCTGAGTTAGTGCTGTCTCAAGTGAGCTGATAACTTCTTCTTTGGTCAGTTTTGACATAATAATAACCTGTTTATTTTTGTGTGTACTTGAAGGTTTGTAATGATTTTATCGTTTAATGTACCGTAAAGTCCAATTTTAGCCGGATCTGGCTGAATTTCTATGATGTTTTGAGCACTTTAGCCTAATTGGTGAGCTAAGTCGGTGTGATTTTTGAGCAATGATTATAAATGGCGTGTTTCTGCTTCAACTATATATTTGTAGTAACAATAGGTTAAAATGCATTTTTGAGTATTCTTGGCGGATTTATGACTCGGACCGAATTAAGCCAATATTTGGCAAGTTTTTTACAAATTTCGAACTTTAAAGACTATGCACCAAATGGATTGCAGGTTGAAGGTAAGCTACAGATCAATACCATAGTAACAGGTGTCACAGCTTGTCAGGCGTTGATTGATGCTGCCATTGAGTTGAACGCAGACGCTATTTTGGTTCATCATGGATTTTTCTGGAAAAGTGAACCAGAAGTGATTGTAGGCATGAAACAAAAGCGTATTAAGGCCTTGCTGACAAATGATATTAATTTATTTGGCTATCACTTACCGTTAGATGCGCATCCTGAGATTGGCAATAATGTCCAGTTAGCAAAAGTGTTGGGGATCGTGGAGGCTGAAGTTATCGACAATGTAGCCCAAGGTTTAATTTGGCGAGGAAAGCTGGCAACGCCCACAATGGCTAGTGACTTTAATCAACAGATCTCTAATAAGCTAAACCGTCAATGCCAGCATTTAGGCTGCCAAGATGCCATGGTTAGCACTGTGGCTTGGTGTACCGGCGGCGCACAGGATTATATTGATATTGCAGCAAGTATGGGGATTGATGCCTTTATCAGTGGTGAAGTGTCTGAGCGCACTTATCACTGCGCAGTAGAGCAGGGCGTACAGTATTATGCTGCTGGCCATCATGCTACCGAGCTTTATGGTATTCAGGCGTTAGGCGCACATCTAGCAGAGCAGTTTGGGGTTAAGCATCACTTTGTTGATATCGTGAATCCGGTATAACAGCTTAATATAACAAACATTTGATAATAAAAAAGCCGCTAATTAGCGGCTTTTTTTGTTTTGAATGACTCTAAACCCGATATTGGGGTTACTTCACTTTCATGCCAGGCTGCGCGCCTTCATGTGGCTCCATGATCCAAAGATCTTTGCCACCAGGCCCTGCGGCCAATACCATGCCTTCAGATACACCAAAGCGCATTTGACGTGGGGCAAGGTTAGCGACCATGACAGTAAGCTTACCTTCTAGATCTTCTGGAGCGTAAGCTGACTTGATACCGGCAAAGACTTGCTTGGTTTCACCGCCTAAATCTAGCTCTAGTCGTAAGAGCTTGTTGGCTTCTTTAACGTGTTCAGCTTTTGCAATGCGCGCAATACGCAGATCAATTTTAGCGAAATCATCAAAGCTTATCTCTTCAGCGATAGGATCTTGCTCAAGCGGAGTCTTAATCTCTTGCTTCACTTCAGGCTCAGCAGTCACTTGCAGGTTTTCTTTTGACGCTTCGATAATTGCTTCAATACTCTTCATCTCAACGCGTTGCATCAAGGCTTTGAATTTAGCAATTTCGTGATCAGCAAGATCGACATCTAAATTGTCCCAAGTCAATTCCATCTGTAAGAAGGCTTCAACATCTTGAGCAAGTTTAGGTAGCACAGGCTTAAGGTAGGTCACCAAGATCCGGAACAGGTTAAGTGCATTACTGCAAACCTGATGCGCTTCTTCTTGCTTATCTTCTTCTTTAATTAACTGCCATGGCGCTGAGTCAGCGACATAAGCGTTAGCGATATCAGCAAGTGCCATGATTTCACGCATCGCTTTGCCGTATTCACGGGTTTCATAGAAGTTCGCAATGATTTCTTGCTTAGCTAAGAAACTTGTCGTCAGGCTAGTGTCTGCAATTTTAGCGAGCTTGCCGTCAAAACGCTTACTGATAAAGCCTGCGGTACGTGACGCCAGGTTAACCAACTTGCCGACTAAATCTGAGTTTACGCGCTGGGCAAAATCTTCTAGATTCAAGTCTAAATCATCGATTCTGCTGCTAAGCTTAGCCGCGTAGTAGTAACGAAGATATTCTGGATCTAGGTTATCAAGGTAAGTACGTGCCTTAATAAAGGTACCTTTAGACTTTGACATCTTAGCGCCGTTAACTGTCACATAACCATGTGCATAAACACTGGTAGGCTTACGCAGACCTGCACCTTCAAGCATGGCTGGCCAGAAGAGACTGTGGAAGTAAACGATATCTTTACCGATGAAGTGATAAACTTCAGCTGTAGAATCTTTGCTCCAGAAATCGTCAAAGTTTAGATCATCACGCTTATCACATAGGTTTTTAAATGAACCCATGTAGCCGATTGGCGCATCTAACCAAACGTAGAAGAATTTACCGGGTGCATCTGGGATCTCAAAGCCAAAGTAAGGTGCATCGCGAGAAATATCCCACTGCTGCAGACCTTGCTCAAACCACTCTCCCAGCTTATTGGCCATCTCTTGTTGTAGAGAGCCTGAGTTGATCCACTCTTTTAACATGCCTTCAAATGCTGGCAGGTCAAAGAAGAAGTGTTCAGTGTCCTTCATGATTGGTGTCGCACCCGATACAGCAGACTTAGGATTGATCAAGTCAGTGGTGCTGTAAGTGGCGCCGCAGTTATCACAGTTGTCGCCATACTGATCTTCTGACTTACAACGTGGGCAAGTGCCTTTTACAAAACGGTCAGGCAGGAACATTGACTTTTCAGGGTCAAATAACTGTGAAATGGTTTTGGTTTTAATATAACCCGCGTCGCGTAACTTGATATAAATTTGACTCGCTAGCTCACGGTTTTCATCACTGTGAGTGCTGTGGAAGTTGTCAAATTGAATATTGAAGTCAGCAAAATCCTTTTCATGCTCTTTTTGAACTTGAGCAATCATCTCTTCTGGTGCAATACCCATCTGTTGTGCTTTAAGCATGATTGGCGTGCCATGAGCATCGTCAGCGCAGATGTAGTGACATTCGTGCCCACGTAGCTTTTGGAAACGTGACCAAATATCGGTTTGAATATACTCAAGCATGTGACCCAAATGGATTGGACCGTTAGCATACGGAAGTGCACTAGTGACGAGGATTTTACGTTGTGAATTTGCCATCTTTTCTCAAAATCGCTGGGAACCTAATTAGAATGGCATAGATACTAACCGATCCAATAGATAGTTTCATCAAAAGCTCGCACAAGTGGATTAAATCTAGACTAATGTTTGCCAGAATATCTGGTACAATTGCGCAAATCATATTTAGGGGGTCTGCATTTTGTCTTCAACTCATCCAAATTATCATCTTGATGATGATCTACTCAGCCAGGTATTAGCGATTCTAGATACGTTTCAAGACACGTATTTGAACAAGAGTTTGTTAAGCGCTGGTATGGTAACCAAGCTTGCCATTGAAGGTAAGCGACTACAGCTCGGCCTATGTTACGCGTACCCGTGCCAGACACTGTACCGTGATATCGTTATGGCTGTGACTAAAGAGTTAGCTGTATTGGATGCAATTGACGAAGTTGAATGTGAAATTGACTTCCAACCAGAAACCGTTTCAGCAATTAGTGCAGTTGAACCTTTGCCAAACATTAAGCAAGTGATTGCTGTGGCATCGGGCAAAGGCGGTGTGGGTAAATCAACTACAGCCGTTAACCTAGCGCTAGCGTTAGCTGCAGAAGGTGCCAGTGTTGGTATTTTAGATGCTGATATTTATGGCCCATCAATTCCTATGATGTTAGGTGTTGAAGATTTCAAGCCTGTATCGCCAGATGGCAAGATTATGACGTCGGCAATAGCTCACGGCATTGTCGCGCAGTCTATTGGCTTTATGCTTGATGGCGACCAAGCTGCGGTATGGCGTGGTCCTATGGCGGCGGGTGCATTAGTACAATTGCTGACTGAAACTGAGTGGCCAGAGCTGGATTACTTAGTGATTGATATGCCACCAGGAACCGGTGATATTCAATTAACACTTTCACAAAAAGTACCAGTGAGTGGTGCTGTGATTGTGACGACCCCTCAGGATATCGCCTTGGCGGACGCTAAAAAAGGCGTGAGTATGTTCCAGAAAGTGAACATTCCTGTACTGGGTATTGTTGAAAACATGAGCTTCCACCTTTGCCCTGAATGTGGTCATAAAGATCATCCATTTGGTGCTGAAGGCGGCCAAAAAATGGCAACTCGCTACAATGTGCCATTGCTTGGTCAATTGCCGCTGCAATTGAATATCCGTGAAGATATGGATAAAGGTACGCCAACAGTAGTGGCTGATGAGTCAAGTCAAGTCGCTGGTATATATCGTGAAATCGCTAGAAAGGTCGGGGCACAGCTTGCTTTATGTCAAGCACAGCCTAAAGTATCAATTAGCATGTCTGATGACGAATAAGGTCTATTTTAATGAATTCTAAAGATTGTGTTGTAATTGGTATCGCGGGCGCGTCTGCGTCAGGTAAAAGTCTTATCGCTAAAACGATTTACGAAGAACTTTGCCGTGATTTAGGTACAGATCAAATTGGTGTGATTGCAGAAGATGCGTATTATCGCGACCAAGGCCATCTGTCGATGGATCAACGTGTATTGACTAACTATGACCATCCTAAAGCATTGGATCATGAACTATTATGCACGCATTTGCGTGAGCTTAAAGCAGGTCATGCAGTTGATGTACCTGTTTATAGTTATACAGAGCATACTCGTACTGAACAGAAAGTGACACTTACCCCTAAGAAAGTCATTATTCTTGAAGGGATTTTGTTGCTAACCGATCCAGCTCTGCGTAAAGAGATGGACGCATCTGTGTTTATGGATACACCACTAGACATTTGTTTTATGCGCCGTTTATCTCGTGATGTCGCTGAGCGCGGAAGAACGATGGAATCGGTTATGCAACAGTATACTGAGACTGTGCGTCCAATGTTCCTACAGTTTATTGAGCCATCTAAGCAGTACGCTGATATTATCGTGCCTCGTGGTGGTAAAAACCGAATCGCAACTGATATTCTCAAGGCACGTATACAGCACCTGCTCGCGAAATAAGGCAATTTTAAATATAAGGGACTCTAGCGAAACATGGGTTTAACAGAACTAGAGAGTGAAGCCTGCTTTGCTAATGCCTAAGGTTTGGGTAAATGGACAGCCCGGCATAAATGTTGATCCCCTTGATAGGGGATTAGCTTATGGTGACGGTTTATTTGCGACTATGCGAGTAGACCAAGGTGAGATCCTGTTTTTTACCGCACATATGGAGCGTCTTACTCAAGGCGCTTATCGTTTAGGGTTTCACTGGGCAGTTTCGCCTGCGCTTCAACAGCAATTACACACATTAGCGCAAGCCAATCCGCACTCTTGTATCAAACTTTTACTTACTCGAGGTATTGGCGGACGAGGTTATAGTGCGCCTGTAAATAGACCGAATTTAGCAGCAGATATAATCACTGCGGAGTTGTCGAATCAATCCGCTAATGCCTGCAGTGTTTCGACTCCGCAAAATAGCGCTCATAACACTGATCGCTCTGAGCCGCTAAACGTAACTGAAATTGTGTCTGTGAGTGATTTTCCTGCACACTATAAAAAGTGGCAACAGCAGGGGGTAGGGCTAGCTCTTTCGCCTGTGTCATTGGGTAAGCAGCCCAAACTTGCGGGGATAAAACACTGCAATCGCCTAGAGCAAGTGCTTATCAAGTCAATTGAATTACCTGAAGGAATACATGACTGGTTAGTCATTGACTTTGAAGATAATATTATTGAGTCATCGATGGCTAACATCTTCTTTGTTGTCGATGAAAAGCTCGTTACACCACGAATGAGTTATGCGGGAGTGGCGGGTATGATGCGAGAGCAAGTCATGCACCAGCTTTTACAAATGGGTCATAAAATAGAAGTAACAGATATCCAGTACAGTAGGCTTAACCAGGTAAAGCATGCGTTTATCACTAATAGCCTTTTTGGACTTGTCGATATTGTAAGGATTGACGATTTTACATTTACACCAGCAACTTGGACTCCAAGCTTAAGAGAACAACTCAGTTTGACACTATGAAAAAAATTATAATCAGCGTCTTCGCAACCGGATTTACTCTTCTTACTATCGCAGCCATGGCGGGATATTGGTGCTACCAAACACTACTTGCCTATGGTGAACAACCAATAAAAGCCACCTCTGTACAAGAGTTAACGATTAAACGGGGAACCACATTTAATCAATTTATCTCTGTTTTGGAAACTGAACAGTTAATCGACGAAGGCTGGAAACTTAAATGGCTTGTACGTTTAAAACCAGAGTTAGCACACATTCGCTCAGGCCTTTATGAAGTTACACCAAACGAAAGCCTCAATAGTCTGATGGCTAAAATCATTAGCGGTAAAGAGAAGTCTTTCGGTGTGACCCTATTAGAGGGGCAAACGGTTAAAGAGTGGTTACTCATACTGGAACAGCAAGCAAGGTTGCAGCAAGAGCAAGATGTGTTTAACCAGGTACTTGTTGCCAATGATGATGACTCCGGTTTGCCTGAGGGGAAGTTTTTCCCAGACACTTATCATTATCGAGCTGGCTCTACTGATCAGGCCTTACTCAATAAAAGTTATTTGAAAATGAAGCTTGAGCTTGAAAAAGCCTGGCAAGGACGTCAGCAAGGCTTACCGTTAAAATCGGCTTATGAGTTACTCATCTTAGCCTCAATTATTGAGAAAGAAACAGGTAAAGCAAGCGAGCGCCCCTGGATAGCTGCAGTATTTGTCAATCGTTTACGTAAAGGCATGCGATTACAAACGGACCCAACGGTTATTTACGGCATGGGCGACAGATATGCTGGCAATATCACTCGTAAAGATCTGCGTGAAACGACCGCATTTAATACATACAGAATTAATGGGTTACCACCCACGCCAATTGCTGCACCCAGTTTAGCAGCAATACAAGCCGCCGCGCATCCCGCTGACGTTGATTATTTTTATTTCGTATCACGAAATGATGGTAGCCATATTTTTTCTAAAACACTGACAGAGCATAATCGAGCAGTGAATAAATATCAGAGAAATCGATGAATACACAAACTGAACATTCCGCCAAGTTTATCGTGATTGAAGGGCTTGAGGGGGCGGGTAAATCAAGTGCAATCGCATTGGTTAGAGATTTTATTGAAAAACATATAGGGCAAGCTCCTGTTTGTACTCGTGAACCGGGAGGAACGCCACTCGCTGAGCAGATGCGTGACTTAGTTAAAGTCGCCAATGACAGCGATCCCTTATGTGATGAAGCTGAGTGTTTGCTGTTTTACGCAGCAAGAGCACAATTGGTTGCAAACGTTATCAAACCTGCTTTAGCTAACGGTGAGTGGGTATTAGGTGATAGACACAACTTGTCTTCACTTGCATATCAAGGTGGTGGTAGAAGATTAATGCCATTAGTCTCAGCTATCAGTGATGCCACGCTTAAAGGTTTTAAACCAGACCTGACCCTTTACCTAGATATTGACCCTAAGTTAGGGCTTGAGCGCGCAGCTCGACGGGGTGAGCTTGATCGTATTGAGCTGCAAGAAATTGAGTTTTTTGACCGTGCTCGTGCCACTTTCTTATCATTTGCAGATAGCGATGATTCAATAAAAATTGTCGATGCCAGCCAAAGTATGGCGCAGGTGCATAAGGACATTATTGCCATTCTTCAGCAGCAGAGTTGGTAATATGACACAGCTCCCTTGGCTGCAACATACAATTGAAACGTTTTCAGAGCAATTGAAAACGGCTCGTGTTGGTCATGCTTATCTGGTTGCGATGGATGTGGGTTACGGCGGTGAAGCGTTAACGCTTGAGCTTGCCAAGGCTGCGTTATGCAAACAAGTTGGCCGAACTGGAAGCTGTGGCTCCTGTAAGCCTTGCCAACTTGTTGAGGCAAATAGTCATCCTGATCTATACCGAGTTGAAGCTGATGGCGCACAGATTAAGGTAGATCAAATTCGTGAGCTGTGCCAAAAGCTAACCACAACGCCACAACAGGGCGGAAGGCGGGTTGCGGTTATTTTAAACAGTGAACGTTTGAATCAGGCATCAGCGAACGCATTACTTAAAACATTAGAAGAGCCCGGCAAAGATACCATTTTGTTTTTACAAACCAATTCACCCAGTCGCTTACTCGCAACGATTAGTAGTCGTTGCCAGAGACTTCATCTGGAAATGCCAAGCAAATCAATTGTTAAGCAATGGTTACAGCAAGAGTTATCGACTAATGAAGATTTGACCTGGTGCTTACCTGTTGTGGGAGGGCCCTTAGCTATCCTTTCGGCAGTCGAGAGCGGCCGAGATAAGACATTGGTATCATACAGAAAAGGCTGGATACAAAGTTTGTCGTCAGGACACCTGTGTGATAGTTTAATAAATGTTAATGAAAAGCAAATTTCTGACGCGCTTAACGTTTTATACTTAGTGGTGCATCGAATATTAGTGAAAAAGCAAGAAATCGACCCTTTGCTCAGAGCTAAGCTGGCAAATTTTGCAGCAAAAGTGATGCAATTAGAAACACGCTTGTCGGTGATGCCAAACGTTAATTCGTTGGCATTGTTTGAAGGATTAACAATTGAGTATAACCAGCTAATGAGCCAATAAAAATCTATGATGAATCTTGTTGTCAAATTTGAGTCTTTACAGCAGCTTTACCGCGCTTATATGCCATTTATCAAACCGATAGGTATGTTTGTTGCTAGTGCTGAACGCTTCAGTCTTGGACAAGAGATCATGGTTCGTTATCAACTCCCGAGTGGCTCACAGCATCACGACTTCAAAGGTTCGGTGATCTGGATTAATCCTTTAGGTGCATCGGGAGGGCGTCCTGCAGGAGTCGGCATAAAAATTTTATCCGAGCCTGATTTTCATAAACATCATATCGAACAGCTTCTTTCTCGTGAACTGGCCTCTGGAGATTTGACCTGCACTATGTAGCTGGTTAGACTTGCTGTCCTTTTTGTTGTTTGTTGGACTTTCACTGTGCTTATCGATTCACATTGTCATTTAGACCGTCTTAAAACCGCGCCAGATCAGGCTTCACTACAAGAGATCATTACCGCAGCAAAAGCCCGCGATATTGCTTATTTTCTTTGTGTGAATGTCAGGCAGCAAGGCTTCACCGAAATGAAGCAAAAAATGGCGGCCTTTGATGAGGTATTTTTGTCTGCAGGTGTACACCCGTTAGATGTGCAAGAAGGTCTAAACATCGAAGAGGTTGAGCAGTTTGCCCGTGATGAGAAAGTCATTGCTATTGGCGAAACAGGGCTCGATTACTTTTATGCCAATGAGACAAAAACACTGCAACAAACTTGTTTTGAGCAGCAGATAGATCTGGCTGTAAAGGTTAATAAGCCTCTTATTATTCATACTCGCGATGCCCGTGAAGATACTATTAACTTTTTAAAGCGAGGCAATGCTGATTCTGTTGGTGGTGTCTTACACTGCTTTACTGAAAGCTGGGAAATGGCGAAACAGGCTTTAGAACTAGGCTTTTACATCTCGGTTTCAGGTATTGTTACATTCAAAAATGCTGGCGATCTACGTAATGTGATCCGCAAGGTACCAAAAGACAGATTATTGGTAGAGACGGACTCTCCTTATTTAGCACCGGTTCCTCATCGAGGTAAAGAGAATCAACCTGCATTTGTACGTGATGTCGCGGAATTTGTCGCTGAGCTTAGAGGTGAGAAATACCCTGAACTGGCACAGTATACAACGGATAATTTCTTTAATTTGTTTAAAGACGCTGCAAAACTCGCTGGACGCTAACCAATACTAGCCTGCATACTTTAATGCTGAGGTTTAGGCTCAATTACAGGCAAAAAAAGACCCAAAACTATTCCAATTGTTCTGGGTCTAGGGGAATGGCTCACTGGGAGCCGTGCGCTACTGTTGATTACCACTACCGTTGATAACCATAATGGTAAAATAAGGCTAATCAGCATTTATCTAATGACTAATGATATAGAGTGTAGACCAGCCTTACAGATTGTGGGTGGTTATTTTTTAATGCTCGCCACCGAAATGTAACTATTTATGTATAGATGAGACTGGTATTACTGGTATAACGCAATCTTATCTTTAACTAAGTCTCTGGGAAGATTGTTTTTTAATTTATTGCCTAGGTGCTTTGCTACACCAAGAGGGTTACCGGCATAACTGACAATCACTTCTCCCTGAGGTTTAACTTTTTCGGCTAAACTGATATCGCGGCCCATTAAGAACTCTTTCGCTTGCTCGTCGCTGAGTTCAAACCGAGTGGGTGATGAGAGTGCCAAGACCGCTTCGTGTCGAACCTTATAGCCTTTCTTTAATGCGTCCGCGAGCTTAATCCCTATTCGCTGAAATCGCATTTTACCTATAAGTGGCATAACCGCTTTTGGGAACAACCAAAACTCTAAATCACGTACCATGATCTCTGCATTCGTAGGTAATGTAATGGCAAATGAATCTTCAAAATAAGCCGTTAACTCTTCAATTTGCTTGGTCTTTGCAGCTGTAAATGGAAAGTTCTTTTGCTTTTTAGGTTCAGGTAAGATGCGCTCTACAGCTGATACTTTGCGGATCTTTGCGACAAAAAAGCCCTCACTATCATAAATCTGCGGCCATACATGTAAAAATCCTTCTTCGGTACATGCTTTATCAGCGCCGGAAAATAGCGCAGTTAACGAGGCAAATTCAACCGCCTCGCCAAAGACACTTTTTAAATGATGGCAAACATCTTGGTTTTCTTGACGACTCAATGCACAAGTGGAATAAACTAAGCTTCCGCCAACCTTTAATGCAAGAAAAGCGGATTCAATTAACGCTTTCTGAGTGACTACAATGCCTTTATTGTCATTGTTATCCCAGTTTTTTAATGCGTCTGGATCTTTACGTATTGTGCCTTCGCCACTGCAGGGGGCATCGAGTAATACTGCGTCGAATGTTTCAAATAGATACTCACCGAAAACTCTAGCGTCAAAATGGGTGAGGGCACAGTTTGATACGCCCATTCTCGCCACGTTAGCATGCAAGACTTTTACACGGCTGGCTGAATACTCATTAGCGACTAAAAGCCCCTGGTTGTTCATCAGTGCGGCTATTTGCGTTGTTTTGGAGCCCGGCGCTGAAGCCATGTCTAAAACACAGGTTTGCTCTAATAGGCCAAGAGCATTCTCATTTTTGGCATGTGAGTTAAACAGCGCTGTAGGCGGTAGCATTGAGCTGGCTTCTTGAATGTAAAATAAGCCTTGTAAGTGCTCGACAGTATTACCTAACTGTATATCACTGCCTATCGTCACCCAGAAACCTTGGTCACACCATGGAATAGGCTCAAAGCTCCAGCCTTTTTCTGACATTAAGTCAATAAAGCTTGCGGTACTAATTTTGAGTGTATTGACCCGAATAGAGAGACGTAACGGTTTATTGCTGTAAGCAATAAAGTCTTCCATTGAAAGGTGAGAAGGGAGATCACGTTCAATATTGTCGAGAAAATTCTGATTAAAATGAGCCATATGTCGAAGATAATGCGGTAAAGTAGCGGGATTATAACAGATTTACCAAATGATAAGAGGGAACTTGAGTGCTAAATAAGATCTGGTTTGGCTTTTTTGCAACCGCATTATTCGCTATTTTGGCGCAGGTGCTAACAGGCCATACTCAAGTACTTTCAGAAAGTGTCAGTGCCATTTTTTCGAGTTCAAAATTAGCCGCTGAAATCGCATTGGGCTTAATCGGTGTATTATCACTGTGGATGGGCTTGATGCGTGTTGGCGAAAAGGCGGGGGTCGTTGGCTTATTCTCTAAAATGTTTGAACCTTTACTCGCTAAACTGATGCCAGAGGTACCTAGAGGGCACCCGGCTTTTGGTAGCGTCACCATGAATTTGACTGCCAATATGCTGGGTTTAGATAATGCTGCAACGCCGTTAGGCCTCAAGGCAATGCAAGATCTACAAACCTTAAACCCTAATAAGAGCGTTGCGACTAACGCCCAGATCCTGTTCTTAGTGTTAAATACCTCTTCTATAACTTTAGTGCCTGTCACAGTATTTTTGTATCGTGCTCAGCAGGGAGCTGTCGCACCAGCTGATATTTTTCTGCCGATTTTACTGGCAACAACGGCATCGACACTGGCAGGTCTAACGGTAGTCGCGATAGTACAAAGGTTATCTTTACTCAATACTGTGGTACTGGGTTATGCCGGTATCATTTTATCTTCCATTATCGGCTTGGTATTTTATTTAAGTACCTTATCTGTATCGGCTATTGGTGAAATCAGTACCAGCCTTGGTAACGGTATTTTATTGCTGCTTATTTTTAGTTTTGTACTGGTTGCTGGTATCCGAAAGGTTGCAGTTTATGATGAATTTATAGAAGGTGCGAAAGAGGGCTTTGCGCAGTCCATAAAGCTAATCCCATACTTACTGGCGATGTTACTCGCTATTGCGTTACTCAGAGCTTCCGGTGCGCTCGATTATTTGCTACAGCTTATAGCAGGCTTAGTCGCTTTTGCTGGAGGGGATGTACGCTTTGTTGATGCCATGCCTACAGCTATCATGAAACCTTTTAGTGGCTCAGGGGCTAGGGCTATGATGCTTGAAACCATGCAGCACTATGGAGTGGATTCATTTGCTGGTCGCTTAGCTGCAATATTGCAAGGCAGCACCGAGACGACATTTTATGTATTGGCCGTTTATTTTGGTGCTGTTGGGATCCGTAATGGCAGGCACGCGTTAGCTTGTGGCTTATTTGCAGATTTAGCGGGGATCATCGCGGCGATACTGGTCTGCTACCATTTTTATGGTTGATGATACCAATCAAAATAAGTAGTTGTTCTACTCAGAGTGTTTTTGGGCAAACTAATTCAAGGCGAATAGATGACATAATTGCTCGGCGATCACATGGCATTTTCCCATTAGCAAACATGCTGACAGACATAAAAAACGAGGCCTTATAGCCTCGTTTTTCTATTCAGTTGCTAGATAATCGTTATTAACTATCATTTCCAAGTTATCAACTGTTAGTTAATATTTCTTAGCAGCTGAATCGTTAGTCTGCTTTAGGTGTTTGTACTGGTGACCAAGTCATCCATTTTGCATCAAAATCAGACTGAAGCGTAAATGTTTGGTCGTTGTTGATGGTGTTTGCTACCGTGGTGGTTTCTTGTGTTGCGACCCCGATGCCACCGGCTAAAATTGTTTCCAACGAACCCGTCTCGATTTGCGCGCCTGAGAATAGGCCAAGATCAACTTTTACGCCTGAGAGATCCCAAAACACACTGGTTTGGTTTACAAGATGTTGATACTTATTTTTAATATGAACGTGCATTACAACGCCAGTGCCTTGATCTGAAAGAGCATAACTATCGACTTGGCCAATGTTTATCCCTCTAAAGAAAATGGCTGTTCCTGACTTAACCGAGCCTAAGGTGCTATTACTTAAATTAAAGGTTAACGCACCATCGATATTATGAAATGGCGTATCAACTTGTCCAACAAAGGTTGTCGCCTTGATGTTGCTTTGTCCCGGGAAGACTTCAATATAGGCACCGGTTATCAGGGTTTCAGGCGCTTTAATCCCAGCTAAAGAAATATCCGCATCGACAACAGAATACGAGGCATCTTTTTGATTAAAATTAGTGGCATATTCACCATATAAATAAGCAGTAACATTTAACTGCTTTAAATTGGCGGCTAAGGTTACCGACTCAATTTCACCGACTTTATGGCCTAAATACCGAATGGCTGCTTTGCGGGTTAATTTTACGGTCGCAGGGAAGGTGAGCTGAATGGGTACCGCCTGGCTGAATGCAAGGAACTTACTTTCATAAAGCGCGGTGCCGTTTGCGACGGTATTACCTTCAAGCAAGCCAAGGCTTATTCCGCCTTTTAAAGCTCCCATTAATGGCGCGACTTCGACCTCAACGCCACTTAAACTGGCATTGATTGATACTGCACTGTTACGCCAAAAGATTGTTTGATCAGTGAGTAAACTTTTAAAGTCACGTTCGATAGCGATATCAATTGCAAAGTCATTATTTGTGGCTTGCCACTCTACGCCAGACACCTGGCCTATTTGCATTTTCTTGTAATAGATAGGAGAGCCAGCAGTGAGATCTGCGCCATCTTGATTGTAGAGTCTTCTTTTTATAAGCTTTTGATTATTGAAAAAAGACGTAGCCTGTTTGCTGTTGCCAAAAACATACAGCGAGTCGCCGCTCTTTGCCAAGGCTTTGTTTGTGCCTCTAACTAAGCTTAACGCGCCACTAGTCAAAGTCGTCAGATCACGGGTACTGACTTTAACACCATCGAGACTCGCATCTATGGTTAATGCAGACTCTGCAATAAAGTGGCTATTTGCGCTGATAAGCGTCGCAAAGTCAGCGTCTATTTCAGCTTGATATTCTACTTGAGTAAAAGTGTTATTGAGCTGACTGGATAGTACGTGACCAATCTTGATCTGCTTATAGCGAATTTCTGCACCGGCGCTAATACCTGGGTTGCTTTTTGCGTGCAGCGTGAGGAGCAGTTTACCAGTATTTGTGGGCTCAGGTTGCTGTGTTAACAATGTATATTGTTGTTTTGCAGCTCCTGTACCTGGAATGAAGTTAATTACACTACCTGTGATTAAACGTTCAGGGTGCTTTATACCGGATAGAGATATATCGGCGCCTTCCAACCAGAAATCAGCACTTTCAGTGAGTAACTCTTTATAGGCGTTATCAATTCTTGCAGATAACACAACGCCATCATCACTTAATGCTTTATGAGTTACCTGGCCTATCTGGATCCCACGATAAACAATGGCGGTATTTTGAGATACGGCGTCGGTACCACTTGCGAGTAGGTTAAATTGCAATCCGCCTAAGGCGTCATCTTGGCTGTCATATAACGTGAATTCATGCTTATTTTCCACGGGTTCAGATAAGGTATTGGAGCTAAAGCTAATGCCACCTGCAAGTATCGAGGCTAAACTTTCGCTACTGACTTTTACACCAGATAAGGAGGCATCGATGCTGATCCCCGAGACATTCCAAAATTGAGAGTCGGTTTTAACTAGCTCAGCATATTGCTGTTGAATAAATGCTGTTACTAGAATTTGTTCCGCACTTTCAAGATGATAACCAACTACTTGTCCTACTGGGATCTGTCTGTAAAAGATAGGAGAACCCACATCAAGAGAACCTAATTTGTCAGAAGTGATATGGACAATTAGTCCTTCTACGCCGGGTGTGATGACGGGGGCAGTTGTTTCTGCTTCAAAATAGGATCTTGAGTCGCCGCCACCGGGTAACATACTAATGTAATTACCAGAAAAAAGGGTATCTAGACCTTCGATGCCGGTGATTGTTGCTTTAGGTTTAACCAACCAAAACTTGGTCCCCTGGTTGATAAATGGTGCGGCACGATAATCCATGAGAACTGAGACGTTTACGCCTTGAAGATCATCATCAATACTCATATCAACGACTTTACCCACTGTAAGCCCTTGGTACTTGACTAAGGTTTTACCTATGTCCATTCCTGTGGCACTAGGGAAATGAATCGTAATTTCAATTCCCGACTCGCGTATGCTCTTCACCCCAAGCCACGCGCCTAATGCAAGTGCAATAATGGGTAATAACCAAATCGGTGAGAATAACTTTTTCTTTACGACTTTAGGCGTTTGTACTTGAGTCATCTTTTGCTTCCAATCTATCCCAGAGTAATCGGGTATCTATAACTTTTGCAGCGAGCTGCGTGAGTAAAATAACTAAGGCGAATGCAGTTGCTGCTGGAGCCGGCTTAGCGTCGAGTAACTGTCCCATATTAACGACAGCTACAGTAAGTGAAATAACAAATAAGTCGAGCATCGACCATCGACCAATCCATTCAATAATATGAAAGCCAGTCATTAACTTCTTTTTCGAAATAGGGAGTTTGAAACTGATTGCAGATAAATAAATCGTTAAGCCTACAATTTTTAAGATCGGTACCAAAATACTCGCAGTAAACAAAATGATTGCGATGGGGATCATGTCCGTTTTAACGAGGTGAGCGATCCCAGAAAAAATGGTGTCTTGGGTCACTCGTCCCTGATTCGTCAGCGTTGTAATGGGGTAAATATTGGCAGGGATCAGCAAAATAGCTGCGGTGATTAGCAGCGCCCAACTTTTTTGGACACTGTCATAATCTCTAACCTTAAGTGGAGCATCGCAACGACTACATGTTGCAGACTTACTGCAGGTCACCTTGTGACATGTTGGACACGAGGTTAAGCCGATATCTTTCCCAAGCGTTGCTGAGTCATTTGTGTTCATCAAGAAAGCTCCACATATGTTCTAAATCGTACTCGCGCATTAAAAATAACGTCATTACAAATAACATGGTGAAACAGAATGTACCAAAACCAAAAGAGACACTGGCAAAATCTGCTAGGTTGAACGCCGCGACGAGGAAGCTGATGACATAGATTTCAAGCATGGTGAGCTGGGTGAGCATTCCTTGAATTTTTAGCAATTGTTTGAGTGTCGTCCTCAGTATGACAGAACTGAGCCCGAACTTAATAATGAGTGTTTGAGACAAAATGGATAATAACAATAGCCCCGGAGCGACAACGGCAGAAACCAACACCGCAATACCCACTAACCAATAACCTTGCTGGTAAACAGATAGCGCCCCCTCTATGACTGTAGTTGTCCTAATACTTCCAAGAAACTCAAGCTCTAAGACCGGGTATAAATTTGCAGGTGCGAAAAAGAAAACCGCCGTTAAACACAGGGCTAACATACCGTTGATAGAACAGTATGGCGTATCGTAAAGGGGGGTGTGGCACCTTGGACAGATAGCACGTACGCCAGTTGGCAGTGCTCGCTTCCTAATGACTAAGTCGCAGGACTGACACAAAGTAATACTATTATCTACTGCTTCCATAGCCATCTTTTTTTAATATCCAAGTTTGCGATATAAACGGTTAATCGAGTACGCAAGGTGAGTATTTTCACGTATGCGATTGAAAATACAGAGCCATTAACCGAATAAGTTTATCAGATATTCAAGAAAACTTGCATAAGAAGTTCAATCTATGAGACTCTTTACTGTATATAAAAACAGTGTGAGGTTGAATATGGCCGTTGTAACTCAATTTGTAGTTGTTAGAGAAGGGGTTGAAAAGATGACTTTTACATCTAAGAAGGAGGCTGATGCCTACGATAAGATGCTAGATATCGCTGATAACCTAATCCCGTTTTTAAGTAAGAGTGACTTAGGTTTGGAGGAGGTTAATATTGAAAAGTTAAGCTTTTTCTTGGCCGAGAACAAAGATGACCTGCAAGTGTTACTTAAAGGTGGATCACTAGAGAAAAAAGCATCGGTTAAGAAAACAGCTAAAAAAGCTGAGGACAAGGCAGAAAAATAAAACTCCTTGTTAATGCAGGTAGGTTTGTTGTTAGAATTTTGTAAGTATGCTTTTTTGTTTTAGATATAACGGTTGGATAGTATTAATGGAAGACGCTTTTTACGGCACGCTAGAACGTCAGGTGCGGGCATTATTTACAGATGAAGATGACACTATTGCAGCATTGGCAAATTTTTCAGCTTTTATCAATGACAACCTTGATGATCTTAATTGGGTTGGCTTCTATCTATTGAAAAATGATCAATTAGTATTAGGGCCGTTTCAAGGTAAGGTAGCTTGTTCTCGCATTCCAGTCGGTAAAGGTGTCTGTGGTACCGCGGTGGCATTAAATTCAACACAACGAATTGATGATGTTCACCAGTTTGCAGGTCACATTGCATGTGATAGTGCCAGTAACTCAGAATTGGTTGTACCTTTACGACAAAACGGATCTGTTATCGGTGTGCTGGATATTGATAGCCCATCGTTATCAAGGTTCAGTAAAATTGATCAACAAGGGGTCGAAACTTTGGTAAAAAGTCTCGAATTTTGCCTATTTGGTTAATCTACGACCAATTATCGCTAATTGGAGGTCGCAATCATTTGAAGCCTCTCTATAATAAGCGGTTTGAGTAATGAAAAAAACAAACACGTTTACATTCAAGATATGAATGCTTAGAGTTTGTGTATTATTGTTGCTAAGGTAGGTTTGATTTTAGGTATAAAAACAAATGTTAACGATTTTTCATTTGTTGTTTATGCGCAGATCAGACAAATATAAACGACACTTAACTGATACGAGTGATAAAGCTCTACGGTGGTGTCCCTTTTTTAAACTGTGGAAGTAAAGATGGAATCAACAGAAAAGTTGACCGATACCAACGCTATTCTTGCGTATTTGTACGAAACATTTCCTTTATGCTTTATAGCTGAAGGTGAAACTAAGCCATTAAAAATTGGGTTGTTTCAAGATTTAGCGGAAAGGTTAGCTGATGATTCTAAAGTCAGTAAAACTCAGCTCAGAATCGCGTTAAGAAGATACACGAGTAGCTGGCGCTACTTAAAGTGCGTGAAAGCAGGCGTACAGCGTATTGATTTAGACGGTAATGCTTGTGGTGAATTAGAGCAAGAGCACATTGATCATGCTCAAGCTACACTAAAAGAGAGCCAAGACAAAGCTAAGGCGAAAAGAGTTGCACAGGCCAAGAGTGCTAACCCAGCTGCAAAAACGGCTAAGAAGCCTGTTAAGAAGCCAGTTGCTAAACGTCCTAAGCAAGCTCAAAGCAGCAAACCTGCAAAAGAGCCTGTTGTGGCAGAAAATTTAGTACCTGCGGTTTTAGCTGAACTGAAACCAAAGCAGCGTGTTAATGTCAAATTAGGTAAGGCACCAGTAGCTGGTGTGATTTTGGACATCAAAAAAGAAGATGTTCAAGTTCAGTTAGACTCTGGTTTAACCATCAAAGTTAGAGCTGAACATATACTGCTGTAATGGCTTATTAGCACCTAAAGGAGTAACTTGTTGATGCGAAAACTTTCTCTGGCTGTATCCATTGCCGGTATTTTTGTCGGATTCTCGGCGTGGGCCGTAAGCCCTACTATTCAATTCAGCGAGTTGCCCGCTCTTAAGCAGGAACCGCAACATAAGGTTGCCAGTAAACGAGTGACAGGTTTATTCACTCGCTCCCACTATCATCGTTTTGATATGGATGACGCCTTCTCTGAACAGGTATTTAATCGATATCTAAAGCAATTAGATTATCGCAAGAATGTATTGTTGCAGTCTGATATCGATAGTTTCAAAGGCTATTCATCTGAATTTGATGATATGTTGAAAAGTGGTGATTTGAATCAAGCTTATAAGATGTTTGAGCTTGTTCAAAAGCGTCGCTATGAGCGATTTGCTTATGCATTGTCTTTGCTTGATGAAGAGATGGCATTTGACGTTGCTAATGACGTTTATGAATACGACCGCGAAGATGCAAACTGGCCAACAACCGAAGCTGAGTTAAACGAGCTTTGGCGTCAACGTGTAAAATACGATGCATTAAACCTCTCTCTTACTGGTAAGAATTGGGATGAAATCGTCGAAGTCCTTGAGAAACGTTATAACAATGCGATTAAACGTTTAAGCCAAACCCATAGCGAAGATGTCTTCCAAGGCGTAATGAATGCATTCGCCCGCACAGTGGAGCCTCATACAAGCTATCTTTCCCCTCGAAATGCTGAGCGTTTCCAAATGGAAATGAATTTGAGCTTAGAAGGCATTGGTGCAGTGCTTCAAGTCGATGATGACTATACAGTGATCAAGAGTCTGGTTGCAGGCGGCCCGGCAGCATCAAGCGAAAAATTATCACCTGAAGATAGAATTATTGGTGTAGGTCAAGAAGGCAAAGAGATCGTTGATGTCATCGGCTGGCGTCTTGATGATGTTGTCGAACTGATTAAAGGTCCAAAGGGCAGTAAGGTTGTTCTTGAGATTTTACCAAAGAAAGGCGGCACCAACGCGAAAACGTTCGAATTGACAATTGTTCGCGATAAAATTCGTTTAGAAGATAGAGCTGCAACGTCTAAAGTGATTGAGCCAACAGACGGCCCTTACGCAAATCGTAAAGTGGGTGTGATTCAAATACCCGGTTTTTATATGGATTTGTCAAAAGACGTTTCTAAAGAACTTGCCGAATTAAAAGAAGCTAAAGTCGAAGGTATTATTATTGACCTTCGTGGCAATGGCGGCGGTGCATTAACTGAAGCAACGTTGTTAACAGGTTTGTTTATTGAACAGGGTCCAGTGGTTCAAATTCGAGATGCGAACGGTCGAGTATCACAAAATCGCGATAATGATGGACGAGTCACTTATGATGGTCCGTTAACCGTGATGGTTGACAGATACAGTGCATCGGCTTCTGAAATTTTTGCTGCAGCACTTCAAGATTATGACCGTGCACTTATTGTTGGCGAGTCTACCTTTGGTAAAGGTACGGTGCAGCAACATAAGAGCCTTGGTCGTATCTATGATATGTACGAAAAGCCTATCGGGCATGTGCAGTACACGATTGCTAAGTTTTACCGCATCAACGGTGGAAGTACTCAGCTTAAGGGTGTTACACCAGATATTCCATTCCCGAGCGCTTTAGAGCCAGGCGAGTATGGTGAAGCTGAAGAAGAAAATGCATTACCATGGGACAAAGTACCAGTAGCACAATACGGTACACTTGGTGAAATTTATCCGCAGCTTATTCAGAACTTGGACGGTAAGCATAAAGATCGTATTCAATCTGATGTTGAATTTAGTTATATTTTCCAAGATATTGCTGAGTTTAAAGAAAACCATGATGATAAAACGGTTTCTTTAGTTAAGACGGAACGTCTAGCTGAACGAGAAGCAAACGACAAGAAACAACTTGATCGTGCTAACGACCGACTCGTAAGAGAAGGCCAAGAAAAAGTTAAGTCATTGGATGATATTTCTGATGATGTCGAAGTAGCCGATGCTTTCTTAGATGAAACAGCCTTTATCACGCTAGATTTAGCGGATATTGAAAAATTGGCAAAGAATCAAAAAAAGTAAAATCGACTCAATAAAAAAACGCGCTTTATGCGCGTTTTTTTTAATTCAAAATTAATAAATTAGAGGTTTATTCATGTCACAGCCCCAAGCAAAATTCCTCAAAGATTATCAACAACCACAATTTAAGATCAGCCATATCGATTTAGCATTTTCACTTGCAGGAAAAGAAACACAGATCATTGCGACCAGTCAGGTTGTTCGTCACGGACAACATAATGAGGCATTAGTCCTCGTCGGTGATGAGATTGAGCTGCTAAGTGTTACCGTCGATGGGAAAGATACTGCTTTTCAACAGCAGTCGGGTGAGCTGATTGTTGATACCAAGCTTAATGAATTTGAATTAAAAATAACGACTAAGTTAGATCCTGAGGCAAATACCAGTCTGGAAGGCTTATATATGTCGGATGGTGCATACTGTACTCAGTGTGAGGCTGAAGGGTTTAGGCGTATAACGTACTTTTTAGACCGCCCAGATGTATTGGCTATCTATACTGTGCGTATTGAAGCAGATAAACAGGCCTTCCCTTATTTATTGAGTAACGGAAACTTGGTCGATTCAGGTGACACAGAAGATGGTCGGCATTTCGCACTGTGGCATGATCCCTTCCCAAAGCCTGCTTATCTGTTTGCGCTAGTAGCAGGTGACTTTGACCTGTTGGAAGACAGCTTTACTACCTGTAGTAATCGTGAGGTTAAGTTGCAGGTATTTGTTGATAAAGGTAATTTAAATAAAGCTCACCATGCAATGGCATCACTTAAAAAGTCGATGGCTTGGGACGAAAGTCGCTTTAATTTAGAATATGACTTAGATATTTACATGATTGTGGCGGTCGATTTTTTCAATATGGGTGCCATGGAAAATAAAGGACTCAATGTATTTAATACTAAGTTTGTATTGGCGGATAAAGCTTCTGCGACTGATGATGATTACCATGGAATAGAGTCTGTTGTAGGGCATGAGTACTTTCATAACTGGACTGGTAACCGGGTAACTTGCAGAGACTGGTTTCAGTTAAGCTTGAAAGAGGGCTTAACCGTATTTAGAGACCAAGAGTTTAGTTCTGATCTTGGTTCTCGCGCGGTAAACCGTATTCATGCCATTAAAGTAATGAAGAACCAACAGTTTGCAGAAGACTCTGGGCCAATGGCACACGCTATCAGACCCGAGTCAGTGATTGAGATGAATAACTTTTATACGGTTACTGTTTACAATAAAGGTGCTGAAGTTATTAGAATGATGCATACCTTATTAGGCGAACAGGCATTCCAAAAAGGCATGGCCTTATATTTTGAGCGTCATGATGGACAGGCTGTGACTTGTGATGATTTTGTGTCAGCAATGCAAGATGCAAGTCAAGTTGATTTAAGTCAGTTTAAACGTTGGTATAGCCAAGCAGGCACACCGCAAGTTGAAGTCGAAGAGCACTATGATGCTGCAAATAACAGCTACAAGCTAACATTGTCTCAGTCGACCCCTGATACACCTGGCCAAACTGATAAGCAGCCCTTACATATCCCATTTGATGTGGAGATGATCAGTGCTCATGGTGATTCAGTTATTAGCGAAGTTCTGAATTTTACTGATAAACAACAAACCTTTACTTTTAGTGGCATGACTTCAAAGCCTATACCGTCGTTACTGCAAAATTTTTCTGCGCCAGTTAAACTGAGTTTTGATTACTCCATTGAACAACTTGTTCATATTATGCGTTTTGCTACTAGCGAAGTCGCCAAATGGGAAGCATCAGTTTCACTATTTAGTCAATCTGTGTGGCAAAATGTTGAACGATTACAACATAAGCAAGCAATGTTTATCGACCCAAGGATCCTTGATGCTTTTAAAGGGGTCATCCTGGCACAAGATCTTGATAAAGCACTCATGGCTGAGATCCTAACCCTGCCAAGCGCTGGTTCACTGATTGAACAGAAAAGTGCCGTTGACCTAGATAACCTCGCATTAGCAAGAGAGTTTGTTGTGCTTGAGATTGCGTCAGACGGTGAAGATGAGTTATTGGCTAAAGTGCGTGAGTTAAGCAGTATCGATGAGGCTGCAGCTCGTTCATTAAAAAATATCTGCCTAAGCTTACTTTTAAAAATAGAGAAAAGTTACGGCGAAGTGGCTAAGTCACAGTTCGATTCGGCTGATAATATGACTGACAGTTTAGGCGCTCTATCGGCATTAAATTGTGAGTCGTCAGCTATTCGTAATGAATTGATGAGGAAATTTGAACAAGAGTGGATCGATACTCCTTTGGTCATGGATAAATGGTTTGCTTTACATGCGACCTTAAATAGCCATGATTGCATCGAAAAGTTGCAGTCTTTATTTGAGCATCAAGCATTTAGTTTTAATAACCCGAATAGAGTTCGTTCTCTAATCGGCGCATTTGCAGCTGGCAATACGCTTGAGTTCCATAGAAAAGACGGGCAGGGCTATCAATTTTTGGCCGATGCCATTATTAAGTTAAATAAACTTAACCCGCAAGTCGCAGCTAGGATTATTACGCCGCTGATCCAATTCAAAAAGTTTGATAATCAAAGACAAGCATTGATGAAGAACGAACTGCAGCGAATCTTAGAAATTAAAGCACTTTCGAAAGATCTATATGAGAAAGTCACTAAAGCACTGGTTTAATCTTCGATAAAGTTATGGGGTCTTAGCCTGTTAAGACGATTACTGCAGGTCTAAGCCCCTATGTTAATGAGAATGTCACCGTGGCACCCAATAAAGTATTTAATTTCCCACTCAATATCAGTTATCAAACATTCTTACCTTATTATCGAGGCGAGATAAATAAAGTTGAAGTCATCGACCTTAATGGCCAAACATTATGGATTAACGCTAGGCATTTTCGGCCCTTTTTGACTCGTGAGGGTATAAAGGCATATTTTACTATGACTGTAGATAGCCAAGGAAACCTAATTAGCCTTATTAAATGTTAGAGTAATTACTTCAAACGGTCGATTGCTTTAAACATGAATTCTTTATTGGCTATCTAACTTATAAGTTATTGTAATTACATTGTATATAAGCTTAAAAGTAGACGCATACCACTTCATCAATTACTGATTTAAATACAGCAACAAATTCTTGCTTGCTTACCTCCCTTAAGTGACGAAATCTTTTAAAGATTTTCCATGTTTCAACCTTGCTCGCCTCGTAAAAATGCTGTAACAATAGTGTTACCTGTAAGCTAACAGCATGTTGGTTAACAATTCCTATAACAAAAGAATCCAGCAGGTTACGGAGAGAAGCTAAAATGAAAAAGGTTAAAAACGGCTTAAATAAGTCGACGCTTGCTTTGGGGATAGTCGCGGCGCTCGGTTTTGGCATAACAAATCAGGCCAATGCGGTCTCATTTAATTGGGGAGAAGTAGAAGGAACATTCGATTCGACATGGACTGCTGGTGCTAGTTGGCGTGTTGAAGGTCGAGATTGGGATAATCAAATAGGTAAGGTGAATCACCCACAATTTGATTGGTCTGGATATTCAGCATTCGGTAACACTAAATACAGTGCCGCTGAGATTTGGGCGCAACCAGGTTCTTATTCTAGTAATGGCGATTTAGCCGATCTGCTATATACGCAAGGTGATACGACTGCAGAGATTGTTAAAGGACTACATGAGCTTTCTTTAAAGTATAAGAATTTCGGTGTATTTGCTCGTGGTATGTATTTTTACGATCGTAAGGCAAATGATGGAGATTATGGCTATAGCAATCCATTAACAGGCAAAGAGTACGATCCTTGTGAAGATAAAAAAGCTTCAGAAGTACAATGTAAAGATATACGTCTACTAGATGCGTTTGTTTATGCTGACTTTGACTTTAATGATGGTGCAAATCCTCTTTCAATTCGTGTGGGTAATCAGGTTGTCTCTTGGGGAGAAAGCACACTGATTGCACACGGAATTGGTGTCATCAATCCAGTTGATTTAAATATTCTTAATGCACCAGGTGCAGAACTTAAAGAAGCATTTAGACCACAAGGTATGGTTTGGGTTTCTCTTGGGGTGACCGACAATTTATCTGTTGAAGGTTTCTACCAATATGATTGGGAGCCTGTTTGGGTACCAACACCAGGCTCATTCTTATCAACTAATGATTTCGCCGGCTATGGCGGCTATTACCAAAATGCACAGCTAGGTTTTAACGCAAACCCAGATATGGATCTCGACTTCTTGTTGTCTGAATACAATACCCTCGTTGGTATGGTCGGCTCAGGTGCTGTTGATCCCGCTGATTTGGCTAAACTTGCACTGGCTTATCCAACAAAAGCAACGTTAGTTGAAGATCCTGCATCGGCAAGTGATGATGGTCAATGGGGTATAAAGCTCGGTTACTACGCACCAGAATTGGGCGAGACTGAATTCGGTTTGTATTACATGAATTACCACAGTCGTCGTCCACTCATTAGTGGTACTACTGCTAACTTCTCTGAAGAGGCTATTGGCCGCGACTTACAACGTCTAGGCGGCAAAGCACAGTCTGGCGAAGCCATGACGCGCGAAGACTTGTTAGCGTTAGAAACATTCTCTAAGGCGCAGATTGTTTACCCTGAAGATATCCAATTAATGGGTGTGAGCTTTAATACACTGCTTGGTGACACTTCTGTTGCGGGAGAAATTGCTCACCGCCTAGATGAACCATTACAAATTGATGATGTAGAGTTACTATTTGCGGCAATGCCACAGCAGTTAGCGAATGCAGGTTTGCGCCCAGATTTGGACGGTATTTCTCAAGTTGAAAATTACGGCCCAGGCGAATATGCAGAAGGCTTTATCCGCCTAGATACCACTCAAGCACAGACGACATTTACCCATCTATTTGGCCCGACATTGGGCACCGATAATCTTACTATGTTAGCTGAAGTTGGTGGCGTGTGGATCCATGATATGCCAAGCCATGATGAACTTAGATTAAATGGTCCTGGTACTGCGCGCTCAGGTGGTAACCCAGATATGCCGGGGATCATTGAGGCACTTCATAACGGACCTGAAACGAACCCTTTCCCTACTGACTTTGCTTGGGGTTATCGCCTCGTTGCGAAAGCGGACTATAACAACGTGTTGGGTGGGGTAAATATTGCGCCTCGGATCATTTTCTCTCATGACGTTGATGGTATTACGCCAGATCCGATGTTCCTGTTTACCGAAGGCAAAAAATCAGTGGCATTAGGCGTGAACTTTGATTATCAAAGTCGTTGGGGCGCAGATATCTCTTATAACACCTTCTTTGGTGGCGTCGGCACGACAAATTCATTAGCTGACCGAGATTACGTTTCGTTCAACCTTAAGTATTCAATCTAAATCACAAGGACAATAACAATGAATAAACTTGCGATATTGCCTGTAGCAGTGATGTTTGCTTTAAGTGCTCCAAGTGCTTTGGCTAAAGTCTCTGAAGCAGATGCAGCTAAATTAGGCACTGAGTTGACGCCACTTGGCGGAGAAAAAGCGGCAAATGCAGATGGTTCTATTCCTGCATGGGACGGTGGCATCACTAAACCTGTAGCAGGATATAGCCAAGGAATGCATCACCCAGATCCATTCCCAAGCGATAAAATAGAATTTACTATTACTAATGCAAATAAAGATCAGTACAAAGAGTTTCTCTCTGATGGTCAAATTAAGTTGTTTGAGTTGTATCCTGAGACATTCAAGATGAATGTCTATCAGACTCGCCGCTCAGCTTCTGTACCGCAGTTCGTCTATGATGCGACTAAAGAAAATGCAACCCGTGCAGAGTTAATTGATGGTGGCAACGGTATTACGGGAGCCTCAATTGGTATTCCGTTCCCAATGCCTGAAAATGGTTTAGAAGTTATCTGGAACCATGTACTTCGCTTTCGCGGTGTAGATATTAAAACATCTCGTAGTCAGGCTGCACCGACTGCTGGGGGTAGCTATACCTTAGTTGAAACGGCAGAAGAAATTCGTTTCCAATACTCTCGTCCAGAAATGACACTGGATAAGCTGTCCAAAGATAATACGCTGTTTTTCTTTAAACAAGTTGTTACTCAGCCTGCACGTTTAGCGGGTACCGCATTGTTAGTTAAAGAAACCATGGATCAGGAAAAATTGCCTCGCCAAGCCTGGACCTACAATACCGGCCAACGTCGAGTGCGTAAGGCGCCAAATGTTGCTTTTGATACGCCTGGTACCGTGTCAGACGGCCTGAGAACAACAGATGATTTTGACATGTTTAACGGCTCGCCCGTGCGCTACAACTGGGAGTTAGTAGGTAAGCAAGAGCTGTTTATTCCATACAATGACTACAAGTTGCACTCGGATAAGCTTAAATATGACCAAATCATTACGCCTGGACATATTAATCCTGACCACGTGCGATACGAAAAGCACCGTGTGTGGGTCGTAAAAGCAACGCTTAAGGAAGGAATGCGTCATATCTATAAGGCACGTACTTTCTATATCGATGAAGACTCATGGCAGGTATCCGTTGCCGATCTTTACGATAACCGTGATGAGCTATATCGCGTGGCAATAGCCCATGGCTTGAACTATTACGAAGTGCCGACTCAGTGGAGTACATTGGAAGTGTTCCATGATCTTCAGTCACGTCGTTATATTGCTATGGGTCTAGATAATGAAGGCCGTATGTACGACTTCGATGCAAAATTGAGTGAAGCAAACTTTACTCCAGCTGCATTGCGCCGTGCAGGTATTCGTTAATCCACCATAAAAGAGGGGCGCAAGCCCCTCTCTATTTAAAGGAAGTTTGTATGTCGTTTAGCATGCTTCGATTAATCTCAATATTGAGTGTATTAAGCCTTTTTCAGTCTTTTTCGTTACTAGCACAAGAGGCAACATTCGAACAACAAATACAGCCTCTTGCCGCAGACTCACTCGTTTTAGATATTACAAAAAATCAACATACCTTAGTTGCAGTTGGTGAGCGAGGCCATGCCTTTGTTTATCAAGATGCCTGGAAACAGGTTGAGACTCCCACACAAGCTTTATTAACCAAAGCGTTTTTCATCACGCCCAAAAAAGGTTGGGCGGTAGGGCATGACGCCACAATTTTGCATACCGAAGATGCAGGCCAATCTTGGCAGTTGCAAATGCAATCAGCAGAGATAGAAAAGCCATTGTTAGATATTTTATTCTTTAATGAGCAACAAGGTGTCGCAGTCGGTGCGTACGGTTTGTTTTACCGTACTGAAGATGGTGGAAACAGCTGGAACAGCGAATATCATCAAGAATTACTATTCGAGGAGGATGTCGCCTATTTAGAAGAGCTTAAAGCCGAAGATGAAGCATTGTACTTATCTGAGCGAAGTACATTATTGCCGCACTTTAACCGTATTATCCCGGTAACGGACGATATGCTGATTATGGTTGGCGAGCTTGGCTTAGTTGCCACCTCAGTTGATCAAGGTCGCAGCTGGATTAAACAGGATTTTATCTACGAAGGTTCATTGTTTAACGCCGCTATTGTCGATGACACTGCATATGTAATGGGCCTTAGAGGCAATGTTTTTACCTCTGACTTAACTCTTATTGATTGGAGAAAAGTAGCGCTTCCAGTTGATTCCACCATTAATGCAGGTATTAAGTTGGGCGAGGGCACATTACGGGTTATTGGTAATGCAGGAGTCATTATCGATATTTCAGCCTCTGGTGAAAGCCAGCTAGTGGAGCAACGACAGGGTGAAAATCTAGTCGCTATTGCTGAAGACTCAGAAGGAAACTTATGGGTCGCAGGTAATAAAGGTCTCATCAAATTAGAACAAAAAAAATAGGACCTTACTATGTTAGATAAATTAGTTAATGGATTTGAATCTTATCTATTTCGTCATAGAGCTTTTGTCATATTTCTATTTGCTATCGTAACCCTCTTTTTAGGCTTACAAGCAAGTAACCTAAAAATGGATGCGGCATTTGTAAAGAATATCCCGCTTAATCATAGTTATATGCAGACCTACCTTAAGCACCAAAAGCAATTTGGTGGTGCTAATAGCATTATGGTGGCAGTCGAAGATACTAGCGGTGATATCTTTAACGCTAACTTTTTTGATGCGTTAAAGAACGTACATGACCAACTGTTTTTTATTCCCGGTGTAGATAGAGCTCAGGTTAAATCGCTGTTTTCTCCCTCGACTCGGTTTACTGAAGTGGTTGAAGATGGTTTTGCTGGGGGGCCTGTTATTCCTGCAGATTTCTCAACCACAGAGCAGGGCTTAAAAATTGTTCGTGGAAATATTGAAAAGGCAGGCATTGTTGGTCGTTTAATTGCTGAAGATTATTCAGCGGCCATGGTTAGCGCCCAATTAATGGATTTTGACCCACAGACGGGTGAGGCGCTTGATACCTTAGCATTTGCCGCGCAACTTGAAAAAGAGTTACGTGAGCAGTATGAAACTGATGACATAAAAATTCATATTATCGGTTTTGCAAAGATGGCTGGTGACGTGGCTGATGGCGCAAAAGGTGTGCTGCTGTTTTTCTTAATAGCCATCCTAGTGACGGCAGTCATGGTGTACTTCTTTTCAAAATCGGTTGCACTGACTATTTTACCGCTTGTTTGTAGTTTAATCGCGGTTATTTGGCAATTAGGCTTATTAACCGTTGTTGGTTTTGGTTTAGATCCAATGTCGATACTCATACCATTCTTGGTATTTGCGATTGGTGTCAGCCACAGTGTGCAGATGATCAATGCGGTGAGGAGGCGGGTAACAGACGGGCAAACGACGAAAGCTGCGGCGGCATTAGCCTTTAGAAGCTTGTTGATCCCAGGTGGTGTCGCATTGCTATCAGACACCATTGGTTTTATGACACTACTGGCCATTGATATTGGAATTATCAGAGAGTTGGCTATTTCTGCATCGCTTGGTGTCGCTGTCATTATTTTAACCAACTTAATGTTATTGCCGCTGCTTATTTCATTTACTACAGTAACGCCAAACAAAGATGCGCAAAATGCACAGTCGAGTAAAATCTGGATAACACTATCAAATTTTGCCACGCCAAAATATGCGGTTTGGGTGCTTATCATTACAGGGATCCTTTACGGAGTGGGCCTACAGCAGGCCAACAAGATGAAGATTGGTGATCTGCAAGGTGGCGCGCCAGCTTTGCATTTAGACTCTCGATATAATCAAGATACGTTTTTTATTACTGATAAGTTTTCAATTACTACCGATGTCATGACCATTATTGTGGAAGCATTCCCTGAGGCGTGTACTTATCACTCGGTATTGACGCAAATAGATGACTTTGAATGGCAAGTGAGTAATACCCCAGGCGTTGAGGCGACAGCGAGCCTGGCATCTGTCGCTAAGCGTGTTAATGCTGGTTTTAACGAAGGTAACCCTAAATGGAGTGTATTGCCGCGTACAACTGCGAGTTTGGTACAAGCCGTTGGACGGGTTCCTACAACTTCAGGTTTACTTAATAGCGACTGCTCGGTAATGCCTGTGTATCTGTTTCTTAAAGATCATAAAGCTGAAACCATAGAAGTTGTTATTGATAAAGTTAATCAGCTTAAAAAGCAGATGGATAACGATAAGATCCAATTTAAGTTAGCATCTGGTCCTGTTGGTGTGATGGCTGCAACTAATGAAGCGGTAGCTGAAGCGCAATTGCCTATGATGTTATATGTCTATGGCGCGGTCTTTATTCTTTGCCTAATTAGCTTCCGTTCATTACGTGCCACGATTGCAGTGATTTTACCGCTATATGTAGTGTCTACATTAGCTCAGGCATTGATGACTCAGCTTGATATTGGCCTTGCGGTAAGTACTTTGCCTGTTATTGCACTCGGTGTTGGTATCGGGGTCGATTACGGGATCTATATTTTATCGACGATGGCGGTTCGTTTAAGAGACGGCATGCCAGTTCAGCAAGCATATTATGAAGCATTAGTTGAACGCGGGAGTGCGGTTATTTTCACCGGCCTGACTTTGGCAATAGGTGTGAGTACTTGGTTCTTCTCGGCGCTTAAGTTCCAAATGGACATGGGAATATTGCTAACATTTATGTTTTTGGTAAATATGTTGGGGGCAATAATTATCCTACCGGCCATCGCCGCGATGTTTTGGCGGCAGCCCAAGTAGAATCGACTAAAGAGGAGCATTAGCTCCTCTTTTTTTATGCATAAAAAAACGTTATATACGATTGTTATGTCATCAGTGTGAATAAAATCGGTACAAGGTTAATATTGATGAGGATGTACCACTAAAATAGTTCTCGAAATATAGGGGATTTAGTAATAAACTTCGCGCTATGACCTAGGTCACAGAAATAGCTCAGGTCCGTTTGATAAGCATCCATAAAAATTAAAAAGCGCTGCCATAGCCCCCTAAGGAAATAGCAACATGGCCTTGAAAGATGCAATGCCTTCAGTACTGCTCGAAAATGTAGTCAACCTAATTCACGCTAAAGTACCCAATTCACAAGCAAAACAAGTAGAACAGTTCGCTACTTGCCTCTATGCGCACATGTCAAAAGATGACCTCAACGCGCGTAATGACAGTGACCTATATGGTGCTGTTTTGAGTCAATGGAATGCACTAAATAAGACCGCCGTCGGGGAAGGTCATATTAGAGTATTTAACCCTAGCCAGTCTAAGCATGGTTGGCAGTCAAGCCATTCAATTATTGAGATCATTCAACCCGACATGCCATTTCTTGTTGATTCTGTTGGCATGGCAATTAATCGTCTCGGTATTACGGCACATATGATGTTGCATACACCGATGGCAATTGAGCGAAAAGACGGCTCAGTGACGCATGTAAGCTATAGCTCAGACGATCAAAGTAATGTTGATAAAGTCGCTGTATTTCTAATTGAAATCGATAGACAAAGTAGCGACGCTGACATTAAAGCACTCACTAAAGAGATTGAATCGGTAATTGGTGACGTAGGCGCCGCGGTCAATGACTGGCAAGCTATGTCTACTAAGCTTTGCGATACAATTGCTGAGCTCGACGAGCGTCCGTACCCTGGCACTAAAGAAGAGCTTAACGAAGCGAAGAACTTTTTATCTTACCTAAATGATCACCACCTCACCTTACTTGGTTATCGTCGCTATGATTTGCATAAAGTTGAGGGTGATTTAGAGTTAGTCGCTGATAAGTCGACCAGTTTAGGTTTAATGACTAAATCAGCCAAAGCTAAAACAGAAACAGGCTTACTGCTGTCTAATTTCTCTGAAAGTGCCCGTAAAGAAGCACTTGATAAGAGTTTATTAGTATTAACCAAGAGTAGCGAGAAAAGCCGAGTTCACCGTCCTGCTTATGTTGATTATATCGGTGTAAAGCGTTTTGATGAGCAAGGTAATGTGATTGGTGAAGACAGATTTATAGGTCTTTACGCATCTAACCTTTATAACCGCAGTCCTCGTGAAATTCCGCTTTTAGCTCAAAAAGTTCAACGTGTACTCGACAACTCCGGTCTTACCCCACGTTCGCATGACTATAAAGCACTGATGCATATCCTTGAGACCTTGCCACGTGATGAGCTTATTCAAGCAAGTGTTGAACAGTTAGCCTCAATTGCTCATGGTGTTTTAGAGATGCAAGATCGCGACAAACTTAAATTGTTTGTCCGTAAGGATGGCTTCGGCCGGTTCTTCTCTTGTCTCGTTTATGTCTCAAAAGATAGATATAACACTAAATTACGTGAAGATACTCAACGCATCCTTGCTCAACACTTTAATAGTTCAGAGGACGTTGAATTTACAACTTATTTCTCAGAGTCTACTTTGGCAAGAACCCATTACATCATCAAAGTTGACAACAATAATATGGACGTCGATGTGGCAGCGATAGAGAATAATTTGACTGAAGCAGCTCGCTCTTGGGAAGATAAACTTGCAAGCGCTGTATACAGTGCTCAAGGTGAAGAGTTAGGTAATAGCCTAATTAAGCGTTATGTAGACGCGTTCCCACGTAGTTATAAAGAAGATGTGTTACCAAGTTCATCAGTGGTTGATATTCAGCACTTAGAAGAACTTGATGATGACCATAAGTTGGGAATGCTGTTTTATCAGCCGCAAGAGACTGCTCTCAATAACAGCAAAGTTCGCTTAAAACTTTTCCATAAAGATGAGCCTATCCATCTTTCTGATGTGTTGCCTATGTTAGAAAACTTCGGCTTACGGGTTATCAATGAGAGACCGTACGAAGTTAAAACAGCTGATGGAGCGACTTACTGGATCTTAGATTTCTTGATGACAACCCAAAATGTTGCCTCAGATGATTTAGCAGACAGTCAAGAACGCTTCCAAACTGCCTTGTCTCAAGTATGGAAGAAAGAGCTTGAAGACGATGGCTTTAACCGCTTAGTACTGTCTACCGGTTTAACTGGCCGTGAAGTTTCTGTGCTGCGTGCATATGCTAAATATATGCGTCAAATCGACTCTACATTTAGCCAAGCTTACATTGAAGAAACATTCTCAAGCTATCCGCAAATTGCTGATCTGCTAGTTAAAATGTACATACGAAAGTTTAATCCTAAGCTGAAAACACGGACACTAAACAAGTTTATAGAGCAGATAGACATTCGTCTTGACGATGTATCTAGCCTAGATGATGACCGTATCATTCGCCGTTATCTCGATTTAATTAATGCGACCAGTCGTACTAACTTCTATCAGTTAGCTGAAACGGGTTTACCTAAAGCATACATTTCATT
The DNA here is from genome assembly GCF_052977265.1 of Shewanella sp. 0m-8. Classification (NCBI taxonomy): domain Bacteria; kingdom Pseudomonadati; phylum Pseudomonadota; class Gammaproteobacteria; order Alteromonadales; family Shewanellaceae; genus Shewanella; species Shewanella sp. 0m-8. The sequence continues at coordinate 38,593 of NZ_JBRIMB010000001.1, forward strand.
CAAGTTTGAGCCAGCATTGATCCCTGAGATGCCTAAGCCTCTGCCTAAGTATGAAATCTTTGTCTATTCACCACGCGTTGAAGGTGTGCACCTTCGTGGCGGTAAAGTGGCTCGTGGTGGTCTACGTTGGTCTGATAGACGTGAAGATTTCCGTACCGAAGTACTGGGTCTGGTTAAAGCGCAGCAGGTAAAAAATACGGTTATTGTTCCTGTTGGTGCAAAAGGTGGTTTTGTTTGTAAACAATTGCCAACGGATGGCGGTCGTGAAGCTTTCTTCGCAGAAGGACAAGAGTGCTATCGTCTATTTATTCGTGGCTTACTTGATATCAGCGATAACATCATCAATGGTGAAGTGGTTGCCCCCGAAAATGTGGTTAGACACGATGAAGACGATCCGTATTTAGTTGTTGCGGCCGATAAGGGCACGGCAACCTTCTCTGATATCGCCAATGAAATCGCTATCGAATATAACTTCTGGTTAGGTGATGCATTTGCCTCCGGTGGCAGTAACGGCTACGACCATAAGAAAATGGGTATTACCGCACGTGGTGCGTGGGAATCGGTTAAACGCCATTTCCGCGAGATGGGGGTTAATTGTCAGACGACTGATTTCACCTGTTTAGCAGTAGGCGATATGGCGGGTGATGTATTTGGTAATGGCATGTTGTTATCTAAGCACACTCGTTTAGTTGCTGCCTTTAACCACATGCATATCTTTATCGATCCGAATCCTGATGCTGCGACTAGCTATGTTGAACGTGAGCGTTTATTTGCGCTACCTCGTTCAAGTTGGGAAGATTACAACCAAGCGCTTATCTCTAAAGGTGGCGGCATATTCTTGCGTTCTGCTAAGTCAATTCCGTTGTCTGCAGAAATGAAGAAAATGCTGGGTAGTCAAAAAGCGTCAATGGCGCCACTTGAGTTACTCAAAGAGCTACTTAAGATGCAAGTTGATCTTATTTGGAATGGCGGTATTGGCACATACGTTAAGGCGACAAGTGAATCGCATGTTGAAGTTGGCGATCGAGCTAACGACGCAATTCGTGTTAACGGCAATGAAGTTAAAGCTAAAATTATTGGTGAAGGTGGAAACTTAGGGTGTACCCAATTAGGCCGTATTGAATACTGCGCTAATGGTGGCCGTATGAACACTGATTTTGTTGATAACGTTGGTGGTGTCGATTGCTCTGATAATGAAGTTAACATTAAGATTTTGCTTAACGCTTTAGTTGCTGACGGTGAGATGACGCTTAAACAGCGTAATCGCTTGCTAGAAGAGATGACTGATGAAGTTAGCCGCATCGTACTGCAAGACTGTAAAGATCAGACTCGTACGATTTCGGTCACACAAGTACGAGGTGCGGAGCAACTAAAAGAGCAAGTTCGCTTCATTCACTATCTTGAGAAAGAAGGTAAGTTGGATAGGGCTCTTGAGTTCTTGCCAAATGAAGATGAGCTTGCCGATCGCCTAGTAAATGGTAAGTCTCTTACTCGTCCAGAGTTATCTGTACTTGTTGCTTACGCTAAGATGGTCCTAAAAGAGCAGTTGCTAACATCAGAAATTACTGAAGATAGCTTCTTAAGTCAGCTTTTAGTTGAGTACTTCCCTAAGCAACTGCAAGAGAAGTATATCGACAACATGGCTGCGCATCCGTTACGCGGTGAAATTATCGCCACGTCTTTAGCCAATGAATTGGTTAATGATATGGGACTTAATTTCGTTCAACGTATGCAAGATGAGACAGGTGCCTCAGTAGCAGAAGCTGCCATTTGTTATACTATGGCTCGCGAAGTATTTGGTTTAGCTGATTTAACTAAATCTATTACTGATTTAAATGGTGTTATTCCAGCCGTTGTACAGTGTGAAATGCTGCATCAGTTGCGCCGTAATATCCGTCGTGCGAGTCGTTGGTTCTTGCGTCATCGTAATCGTAGCTTGAATATTGAACAAACAATTGAGTTCTTTAAACCTGTATTTGATGAATTAAAAGCAAGTGTTCACCAATATATGGTTAATGAAGAGGTTGAGGGTATTCGAGCTGAATCGAACGCATTGATCAAAGAAGGTGTACCTGAAGATGTCGCTATGGTAGTGGCTAATGTCAGCACCTTGTTCTCTGCATTGGATATTGCACAAATCTGTACTCTAGAAAACAAGCCCGTACCATTAGTTGCTGAAACGTACTTTAAGCTTGGTGCTAGTGTTGATTTACACTGGTTCCTTGAGCAAATTAGTGCGCAGCCTGTGACTAACCATTGGCAAGCATTAGCAAGAGCGGCCTTTAGAGAAGAGCTTGATTGGCAGCAGCGTTCATTAAGTTCAGTCGTTTTAAGAACTTGTACTGAAACATGTGATGCGAATAAGATCATTTCAGAATGGATTGAGTCAAATCAAAGCCTATTGGAGCGTTGGTTCCATATGCTTGCTGACTTCAAGACTTCGCAAAGCCATGAGTTTGCAAAGTTCTCTGTAGCCCTACGTGAACTTAATCTTTTGATCCTTCACTGTGAAGGTCAAAAGTAATCTGATTTAAATCAGAAGCCCTGGCAAATGCCGGGGCTTTTTTCGGTCTAGGAGAAAACATGTTTTATAAAATCGCACAAAAGTTCATGTTTCAGATGGATCCAGAACTGGCGCATAATTTCGCTATTGGCAGTTTAAAATCTACTGGTAATACGCCTTTAAATTGCTTTTATGCGCAAAATATCAAGCCAGCGCCTGTCACTATGATGGGACTGACATTTCCAAATCCAGTAGGTCTTGCCGCTGGCATGGATAAAGACGGTGAATGTATTGATGCATTTCATGCTATGGGTTTTGGCCATATTGAAGTCGGCACAGTAACACCGCGTCCACAGCCAGGTAATGATAAGCCACGCTGCTTTAGACTAAAGCCTGCTAAAGCGATTATTAATCGCATGGGTTTTAATAACAAAGGGGTAGATAACCTAGTTGAAAACCTCAAAGCAGTTAAGTCTAATGCGATGGTCGGCGTCAATATTGGCAAGAACAAAGATACACCTGTAGAGCTGGGTAAAGAGGATTACTTAATCTGTATGGATAAGGTGTATGCTTATTCAGCTTATATTGCAGTAAATATCTCTTCGCCAAATACGCCTGGTTTGCGATCGCTTCAATATGGCGATCTATTAGATGATCTGCTTGGCTCTCTAAAGGCAAAACAAAAAGAACTCGCTGAAAAACATGGTAAGTACGTACCCATTGCTTTAAAAATTGCTCCAGACTTGTCAATTGAAGAGATTGAAAAAATCGCTGAAGCACTTATAAAGAGTGAATTTGACGCTGCTATTGCGACCAATACGACGCTAACTCGTGACGGTGTTAGCGGTTTGCTGAATGCTAATGAAGCGGGTGGGTTAAGTGGTAAGCCATTGAATTCATTGTCAACAATGGTTGTTAAGCAATTGGCGGACTGTTTGAAAGGTAAACTACCGATTATTGGCGTCGGTGGTATTAATGCGGCTGAAGATGCATTAGATAAATTAGATGCTGGTGCTGAAATGGTCCAGATTTATTCAGGATTTATTTATCAAGGACCAAAACTAATTAAAGATATTGTAGAAGCATATCGAATTAAGTAATCTGACTTCGATCTAATATTATTTATTAGATCATAAAACGATCATTAAGATCCGTAAAGGATCTCAGTGATCGTTTTTTTATTCCACTATTAATTATTATCTCGAATTAAATTTATTTTGATATTGGTGAAATAATCATCTATTATTCAATTGTATCTAAATAAAGGTAAACGTTATGTTATTAATGCCAAAAAGGGATTGGCAGTGGGGATATAATGAAGCGTACGGAGTATTAAGCGTTTCGTTAGGGGATGATATGGAATTTTTATCGCCTTATAAATTAAAATCCTTAATACCTGATGCCAAAGAAACAATGGAGTTTAGCGTAGAGCACGCTAAGTTCTATATTGACTTGGTCGACCGTTTATCAAAGTCCATGTCGTTAAATGATGCACTATTAGTGCAAATTGCATTGAATGCTACCGCTGCTCATTTCTTACTGAAACCTCAGATGCCAAAATCTTGGTTTTTTAATGTCTCACATCAATGTGCTTATAGTGAAGTGGGTAAACTCTTTCAGTTAACCACGAGTCAGCATACTGTCATTGCTATGGTTATCGAGTCTGGTTTGCAAGCCTCATTGGTGATGATTATGTCGACAGAATGTCGATTAACCGACTCTAAAAAGCTTGATCAATTTGATACGATAAAAGTGATGCATGACAGGCTTTCACCTATGTCAACTCAAAGACAAGTTAACGCAGCTTAGAACGATTCATAGCATTATTTACTCTTGAACTTAAGCTGTTTTTTGGCAGGATTTTCTCTACAGTCTTTAATAATTAGCCAAGATAACTAGCTTGGCTTGGTAAGTAGTTTGGCTTGATAACTAGCTTGGATAGTTTTGGGGAATTTTTATGCCGAGGAGACTTTCACGGTGCCTTGCTTATGAAAAGTCGAATCCAGTTGACTGTTAATCCATTAGATAGATTATTGGCCATCCAATAACAAAAATTGTTTGCCCGTTCCCTTAATGATTATGAGCCAACATAACTGACGATAATATTAATGAGGCGCTTGCAGCATAATTAAACGCCTCATTATTACTGCTTAATTACTTGAACAACTCGTTTCAATAACTGAGTTAATCAAGATTTCTGATAAAGGTACGTCATTGGCTCCAGTTTTTACAATGCTTATTTGATCGACCACATCCATTCCTTTAATGACTTTCCCAAATACCGCATATCCATAATTTGAGGCAGAGGCATCAAGTTGTGGATTATCGAGTACGTTAACGAAGAACTGAGTCGTGGCAGAGTCCGGTGCGTTTGTGCGCGCCATTGCAATCGTGCCGCGTACATTGCTAATGCCAACATGAGCTTCATTAACAATTGCTTCTTTTCCCGGTTTGGCGACTAAGCCAGTGTTAAAGCCACCACCTTGGATCACAAAGTTGTTTATGCTGCGGTGAAATAGTGTTCCTGGGTAGTAATCACTATCGACGTAATCTTTAAAATTATTCCCTGTAATAGGCATATTGGTTAAATCGATGGCAAATGTCATCTCTCCCATCGTTGTAGACATGATATAGCAGACATCGGCTTGAAGCTTCGGCGCTTGTACTGGAGGCGGAGGTGTTTCAGTACTATCGCTTCCGCCACAAGCAGTTAAAGCAAGACAAAGTAGCAGAGGAAGTGTTTTTTTCATAAGGTACTCACTTTTAAAACTCGCACAACGTATGTAGTGAAAGTGTGTTTATTGTTATTTTTGTGTGAGTTTTTATTTTAAGGGTTTCTATCTGCAGATCAATGAAATGCCTGTAATGGTTACAAAGTGTCGCATCTTGGTATTAATAGGATGAGACATCAATAATTTTGCTGTGGGAAAAGTGTAATTAGCTAACAAACGCATTCTATAAATTTTTATACAAATGTAGAAATTAAGTTCTTCGGGTCTATGTCTGAATAAGCACAGTTCAAGGCTTATTTAAATAGCTCCTATTCACAAGCAAATCTTAACACCACTCATAAAATTTAGACCAAGGTTTTACGGCGAGTCATTTTTTTGGAGGGGCACATCAGCTTATGTAAGGTTAGATAGCGGGTCTAACCCACGAAGAGCTACACATTATATCGACTTCTATTATCGTTAACGTTTGGATTGCTCCTCCTTTTTAGATGAAAAATGGGCTTTTTTTATAAAGTTGGTCATATCCACCATCACTGACTACTCTTAATTCCTGAATACAACGATAAAACAAATGATTTCAATAAGCACAAAAAACAGTCGATTTAAGCGTGGAACACCAGACTAGGCTAAGGAGAAGGCGGTATGCATCTAACCCCGAGAGAAACAGATAAACTATTAATTTACATGATGGCTAGCGTGGCGTTAAAGCGCAAAGATAAAGGCTTGAAATTAAACCATCCTGAGGCCGTGGCAGTTATTAGCGCCAGTGCATTAGATGGTGCCAGAGAAGGCAAAACGTTGGAAAAAGTAATGGAAGAAGCCAGGCAAGTATTAGGTCAGGAAGATGTGATGCCTGGCGTCACTGATATGATCCCTTATGTTCAAGTCGAAGCCGTTTTTACTGACGGTAGTCGCTTGATCACTGTGCACGATCCCATTCAATAACGAGGTTAGTCATCATGGCCAATAAAAGTTCAACTGATATGACAGGTATTGCCGTTGGTGGGTTAGTCCTTGGTAAAGGCGACCTAGAGTTCAATGCCGGTTACCCAACCACCGAAATGAAAGTCAGAAATACCGGCGACCGGCCAATACAGGTTGGTTCACATTTTCATTTTTTCGAAGTTAACTGCAACCTCGAATTTGACCGTGAAGCTAGCTTTGGTAAACGGTTGAATATTCCGGCAACTACCGCATTACGTTTTGAGCCCGGTGATGAGAAAGAAATTTCACTAGTACCGTTCCAAGGTAAGCAGAGGGTAATAGGTTTTAATAGTTTAGTTGATGGTTGGGTTGGTAATGAGCATGACCACAGTTATCGTCCGCGTTTATCCGAAGCGATTGAAAAGGTGAAGCGTTACGGGTTCAAAAATAAGTCATAAACCTATCGTCAGCAGGATAACATTTTACGGAGCATATCATGCCAAAAATTTCCAGACATCAGAATGCAGATCTATTTGGACCGACCACTGGTGATAGAGTTCGGCTTGGTGATACTTGCCTACTAATTGAAATCGAGAAAGATTTACGAGTATATGGTGAAGAGGCTGTGTACGGTGGTGGTAAAACACTCCGTGATGGCATGGGCTATGACTGCGAGTTGACTAGCGCCGCAGGATCCCCCGATTTAGTCATTACTAATGTCACTATACTTGACGCTGTACAGGGAGTGATTAAAGCTGATGTTGGCATTAAAAATGGTCATATTTGTGGCATAGGTAAAGCAGGTAACCCCTCCATCATGAACCAGGTTACCCCAGGGCTCGCGCTTGGGCCAGGTACTGAAGCAATTTCAGGCGAGCATTTAATTTTAACCGCGGGTGGTATTGATGCCCATGTTCACTTTGTCTCACCACAACAAGCTGAACATGCACTCAGTAACGGTATTACGACCTTGTTTGGTGGTGGAGTAGGACCAAGCGATGGAACGAATGGTACAACCATTACTCCCGGTGTCTGGAATATTGAAATGATGCTGCGCGCTTTTGATGAATGGCCTGTCAATGCGGGGTTAATGGCGAAAGGTAACTGTTCAGCTGCTGCCCCCTTGTATGAGCAAGCTAAGGCTGGGGCTGCCGGTTTTAAAATTCACGAAGATTGGGGAAGCACACCAGGGGCAATTCGCAACGCATTAGCGGTAGCGGATAATCTGGATATCCAAGTTTGTATTCATACCGATACACTTAATGAAGCCGGTTTTGTGGAAAACACCATTGCTGCCTTTGAAGGCCGCACAATTCATACTTACCACACCGAAGGTGCAGGTGGCGGGCACGCGCCAGACATTATCAGGGTGGCTAGTTTATCTAACGTTTTGCCCAGTTCAACGAATCCAACCATACCCTATGGCATTAACTCTCAGGCTGAACTGTTTGATATGACGATGATCTGTCATAACCTCAGTCCAAAGATTCCGACTGACGTGGCCTTTGCTGAAAGTCGGATCCGAGTCGAGACCATTGCGGCAGAGAATGTGTTGCACGATATGGGTGCTATATCCATTATTTCCAGCGATTCACAAGCGATGGGCCGAGTAGGTGAAACCTGGCTACGCGCTATTCAGGCTGCCGATGTGATGAAGAAATCTCGCGGTAAATTACCTGAAGATAGTACTAACAATGATAATTTCCGCGTATTACGTTATGTAGCCAAAGTAACAACTAATCCTGCTATCGCGCAAGGTATTAACCACATTGTCGGTTCTGTTGAAGTCGGTAAACTAGCAGATTTGGTGCTATGGGATCCGGCATTTTTTGCTGCCAAACCAAAGATGATTATTAAAGGGGGCATGATTTCATGGGCATTAATGGGAGACCCTAACGCCTCACTTCCAACACCTCAGCCCGTCACTTATCGTCCTATGTATGGCGCAATGGGCGCGGCGAAGCAAGCAACCCGAATCACCTTTACCTCACAATGTGCACTAGATGATGGTGTAGTTGATAAATATCAGCTCAAATCACGGGTTGAAGCTGTCTATTCTACGCGTACAGTGACTAAGCAGCATATGATCCGTAATAACGCCATGCCAACGATCGAAGTGGATCCTGAAACCTTTGCTGTAACAGTTGATGGTGAGAATGCCACTGTTGAGCCGATGGATTCTATTGCATTGAGTCAACTGTACTTTTTTAGCTGATTAGAGGTGCGGGCAACCCCGCTCGTAGGAGTGGCAAAACATGACTGGATTAGATGTTATGTGGGTAGGTCTAGGTGGTGGAATCGGTTCTGTGCTGCGATGGTTAATGGGCCGTTGGGTTGGTACCTGGTATCACGGTAGCTTTCCTACCTCGACTTTTATTTTAAATGTATCGGGGGCATTTGTTATCGCTTATTTATCGGTCCTTTTAGGGGTTGATTGGCAAAATCGATATGGTGCCCCCCTTAATGCATTGATATTAACTGGCATATTGGGTGGCTATACCACCTTCAGTTCAATGCAATTAGATGCATTAAAGTTAGTCGAGGATAAACAGCGCCTGATGGCCGTTTTTTATCTGCTAACTTCAGTTGGTGTTGGTTTTATTGCGGCTGCGGCAGGCATAGCATTAGCCCTTATCTAAGGTGGATATATGTATGGTCTAGCACTTGTTGTTTTTATTGGGGGGGCTTTGGGCGCTATGGTTCGTGAATTTATCATGCTGGCAACCCCGCCTTTAGCGGATGGTTTTCCACTGGATATTTTACTCGCAAATATACTGGCGTCATTTTTACTTGGTCTTGCAACGGCTCATCACCGTTTAAAAAATATTTCAGATGAACTCATTTTACTGTTTGGTGTTGGTGCTATGGGAGGGATGTCGACCTTTTCCAGTTTTGCCTATGGTGCGGTAAGTGAATTAATGAAGCCCGGTGGGTTAATCATTTCGGTGGTGTATATGCTGTCTAGCTTGGTACTGGGTTTTATTGCGGTATGGCTTGGCTTGCAGCTGGCAAAAGAAATTAAGGAATAGGGACATAGCTATGATACTTGTTGAAAAAATTGTTGGAAATAGCACGGAGCCAAGTTGGATAAATGCCTTAGAGGGCTACGAAATAGATTATTTAAATTTAGAACAGTGGGAAGCACCAAAAAATAGGATCAGAAAAAACTCGCAACGAGGCTACGAAATTGCCATCTCGTTACCCCGAACGGAACAATTGAAAAATAAAGATATTATTTATATTGATGAAGTCAACAAAGTCGTAGTGATTACCCTGATTGCTTTAAAGGATGTCATGGTTATTCATTTGACTCAACTAGAAAAAATAGCGGAATGGCAGCGTTTATTGTTTCAATTAGGTCACGCATTAGGTAATCAGCATTGGCCAGCAATTTTTAAACATAACTGCGTTTACGTCCCCTTTTATGTCGACCGGAAAATTATGACGTCGGTGATGGGGACTCATGCTTTTGAAGGGCTAACGGTTGAATTTAAGGCCGGTGATGACGTTGCGCCATTACTGGAAGCCAATGAACTCAGGTTGCTCTTTGCTGGTGCTGAAGCGTCCACCCATAAACATCATATAGCAGCCGAAGATGAGAATAATCACGAACATAACCATGAGCATAAACACGATCATAAACATAGCGATACAGCGCATTAAGCAAATAGCCATTGAGCCTTAGCTATCGATTACAGGAGTAATAAATGATGCCAGCGTTAACGCTTACTCAATTGGTTAGAATGGTGCAACTGACTGACTCTGCATTACCCATAGGTAATTTTGCCTTTTCCAATGGTCTAGAATCCGCTTTACAAACAGGTATTGTCCGCAATGCGGCGGACCTTAAATCATTTACAACCGTCGCGCTAAATCAGAGTGCGAATATGGACTGTATTGCATTACTTCATGCCCATCGTGCGGCCTTACACCGTGATATACCGACATTGATTAATATTGACAATGAACTCTGGTGTCGACGTGTTGGTGACGAGCAACAACTAATGATGCGCCGTATTGGCCGTAAGTTTCCAGAGCTGGTTGATAAAATTTCATCGACTCCGTTACTTAAGGAGTGGTTGCAAGCGATCACTCAAAAACATACTCAGGGGACTTTTCCGGTGAGTCATGCGGTTATTTTTGCCGAAATGGGCATCGGGGAGCGGGAAACCTTCGCCGTCCATCAATATGGCGTGGCTTCTATGATCTTAGGAGCTGCAATGCGACTAATGAAAATTGATCATTATACCACGCAAAAAATACTGTTTGAGATCAATGAAACGCTTGATGCCAGCTATGACAACATAGCCGATAAGTTACTGGATGATATGAATTCTTTTGCCCCAATACTTGATTGTTTAATCGGACATCACAATCAGGCTCACGTCAGAATGTTCATGAATTAACCTTCAGTTAATCACACCATTAGAAAAGGATTGAAAATGAAGAAGATAACCAGAATTGGTATAGGTGGCCCTGTAGGATCAGGAAAAACTGCGATTATTGAAGCGATTACACCAAAATTAATTACTATGGGTGTCAAACCTATCATCATCACTAATGACGTGGTTACCACGGAAGATGCCAAACAAGTTCGACGCACATTACAAGGAGTGTTGGTTGCGGAGAAAATTGTTGGGGTCGAAACGGGAGCATGCCCCCACACCGCAGTTCGTGAAGACCCATCGATGAATATTGCCGCTGTGGAAGAGTTAGAGGCCGCGTACCCTGAGAGTGACGTTATTTTTATCGAGTCCGGTGGAGATAATCTGACCTTAACCTTCAGTCCAGCATTAGCAGATTTCTATATTTACGTCATTGATGTTGCAGCTGGCGATAAGATCCCTCGTAAGAATGGAGCTGGCGTTTGCCAATCCGATATATTGGTCATTAATAAGCAGGATTTAGCACCGTATGTGGGAGCTGATCTTGCTGTCATGGATCGCGACTCTAAATTAATGCGTAAAGATAAACCGTTTGTATTTACCAATTGTAAAACCGGTGAAGGCATCGATCAGTTAATCGCATTGATCATGTCGATGGCACTCTTTGATATCGATGTGCAATTAGTCTCGCCTGAGTTGGAGAGCCGCCATGCATGAGCGTCTGAAGGCTATTGATGATGCCAAAGAACTCAGCCGATTTCATAGTCAACCTAAGCAGATGCGCGCGGGGGCTCCGGGGAAAATTGGTGAGTTGAAATTGGCTTTTTCATTAAAAAATAATCGCCACGTTCTTAGTCATCTCTACCGAGTAACGCCATTACTGGTGCAGCAAGCACTGTATTGGGATGAAGCCATGCCAGAGCTGCCTATTTGTTCGATCATTTCAGTGGGAGGCGGTGTGTTACAAGGCGACCGCTACCACATCGATATTCGGGTAAATAAAGATGCTTGCGCGCATGTAACGTCTCAAGGGGCTAATAGAATCCATCGCATGGATGCCAATTATGCCTCGCAATATCAGAGCATAACCTTAGAAGAAGGCGCCTATCTGGAGTTCATGCCCGACTTTACCATTCTCTACAAGCAATCTCGCTATATTACCGAGACGGATATCGTTGTCGGTAAGGGGGCTTCGTTACTGTATGGCGAAATGGTGATGCTAGGGCGACTCCATCATGAAGATGAGCGAATGGAGTTTGATTTACTGTCGTTACTTACCCGTGTAGTCACAGTGGATGGCAAAAAACTATTTACAGAAAAAATTCTACTGGAACCCGATGGCAATGACCCCGAGTTGGTCAGTCAAATGCAGAGGTTTAATGTATTTGCCAATATCTTATGTCTCACTTCGGTAGAAAATGCCACATTGATTATGGCGGAGTATGAGGCTTATTTTGCTGAAGACAACAGCATGTTTGCCGCGGTGTCAAAACTGCCCAATGATGCCGGTTTAATGTTACGCGTGGTTGCTCAGGAAAGTCACCAAGTTAGCCGTCAGGTTAAAACTTTTTGGGGTATTTTTAGGCGCGTAGTGAAAGATAAAGCATTACCTGAGGCATGTCTTTGGCGCTAACGTCTGCAGAGTCTATGGGAGATAACAATTCAATGAAAGATAACACTTCAATACGAGATTGTTTTTCGATACACGATAACTATGTCACTTACTGCTTGCGTGGGACCAGTCAGGTCTTTTTTATGGAAAATGCCTTCACTGGAGTATTGTTTTTTATCGCAATGGGGAATGCCTCCTATGACAGCGGACACTGGTCTACTACATTTGGTGCCTTGCTCGGGGTCTTAGTCGCCACAGCCACTGCCATGATAACTCATGGTGATAAAGACATGACTAAATCGGGTTTGTACGGTTTTAATGGTATTTTAGTGGGCGCAGCATTACCGACCTTTATCGCACCTTCAATAGTGCTCTGGCTATTTATTATCATTGGCGCTGCATTTAGCACTGTGGTTACTAATGCATTTAAAAACATTCTAACTAACACCTTAGGAATTCCCGGTTCGACAGGCCCTTTTGTACTGTGTGGTTGGCTATTTATGATATCAGCCTACAGTTTTGGCCATTTGGATGTCAGTATGTTTTCCAACCCCAGCTTACCCACCGATTACCTGCTAGGACGCACGGCTGTCCCGTCATTACCGGAGCTTATCGCCATATTCTTTAGAAATATTGGCCAAGTGTATCTGCTGGGATCTGCAGTCAGTGGTGCCATTATGTTACTCGGTATCTTTATCGCCTCGGTTCCTGCTGGGATCGCTGCGTCATTAGGCTCGCTGATTGCGATTGTCTTTTCAGTTATGTTCGGCGCCAACCCCGATGTCATCCATGCCGGATTGTACGGTTTTAGTCCGGTTCTCACCGCAATGGCCGTGGGTGTTATTTTTATTTCACCATCGTGGAGAAGTGCTATTTATGCATTATTTGCCACCATAGTGACCGTAGTCGTACAGGGAGCGCTGGATGTATTTATGGAACCTGACGGACTGCCATCATTTACCTCTCCCTACGTTTTAACTATGTATTTGTTTATTGCAGCTAAAAATATTATCGAGCCTGCAGCATCTAATGTGAGTGGAAACGCTTAGTTCATTGAACGATATTTTAGTTTACGGAACGATATTTAGTTTAAGGACAAATATATGCACATGAATGATGCGCTATTATCAAGCGATGTAGGGCTGCCGTTACTGGCACTGTCTGGAGGGGCTTTAATCATTGCTTGTAAGATTGCTCAACAACGTATTTTCCGTAGCAATGAATTAATGGTGTTAATGGCCGTGCTGGGGGCCTTTGTGTTTGCAATTCAGATGATCAACTTTGCAATCCCAGGTACCGGAGCCAGCGGTCATATTACGGGTGCTATACTATTGTCAGCATTATTGGGCGCTCCCGCAGCTTTTGTGGTGATAGCCTCGATATTAATTGTTCAGGCGCTATTTTTTGCAGATGGTGGATTGCTAGCATTAGGCGCTAACCTCGTTAATCTGGGTATCGTACCTTGTTTTATCATTTTCCCTTTGGTTTGGCAGCCATTGGCAGGGCGATCATTGAGTAGAACGCGTTTAGCACTAGCCTCGATCTCGGCCTGTATGCTGGCCTTAATAGCTGGTGCTGCAGGAATTGCGATAATGACACATCTGAGTGGCATCACGCGCTTGCCGTTAGCCGAATTTTTGTTATTCATCATCCCGATCCATGCGGTCATCGGTATTGTTGAGGGGGCTGCAACAGCGGCAATCCTCTATTTTGCCTATCATCAGACTCAATTTTCCAGTCAAGCTAACACCTTGGTATTAGCTTCAAGAAGATCACAGGTGATTGCATTTGGTATGGCGGCTTTATTGTGCGCAGCGGTACTTAGTCGGTTTGCGTCAAGCAGCCCAGATGGTCTGGAATGGACCATGGATAAACTAACGCTTAATGCAATCCCACAATCGCTTCCGGCTGAGGCTTTGCAAAAATCCCAACAGGCATTAACACTGTTTCCGGACTATCAAGTTGCAGGTGTGACTCCGTTATTGCAAACCCCCATGGCAGGGGTGATTGGAAGTCTGGTTACCCTGGGGATTATTTTAGCCCTATTCGCAATGATCAAAGTGATAAAGCGCGCGACTCGTTATGCCGGAGCAAACAAATGAGGACGTTAACCAGTGCGCTAAATGATTTTCGGGCAATTGATGATTATAGTCGTCAAGAAACCTTGATTAATCGACTCGATGCTAGGGCTAAGTTAATCAGTTCTGTTGCGATATTAATGGCCGTTGTTAGCCAAGATAGTTATGCCATTGCGGCCTTATTGCCTTTGTATTTATATCCTATGGTGATACTGGTGACTGCAGATATCCCTATGCGTTTTATACTGCCAAAGTTATTACTGGCACTACCTTTCATCATATTGCTTGGGATCCTCAATCCTTTACTCGATACGAGCATATGGCAGACGCCGTGGGGGAGTTACGTATCGGCGGGCTGGTTATCACTGATGTCGATCATACTGCGCCTACTCCTGTGTGTCAGTATTGCCATTTTATTACTGGCGACGACGGGGATACAAGGCATCGTCGCCGGTTTACAGCGCCTGGCTGTGCCAAATGTACTAACGACGCAAATTTACCTGCTTTATCAGTTTTTTTTCATTATTGCCCAAGAGTTATTGGTCATGCTAAATGCCTATCAGTTACGACGGATCAATCGGCAAGCGGCAATTCCATTGCATTTTTATCAGCATTTGATGATTAGTTTGTTTCATAAAACTGTGCAGCGTTGCACTCGAATTTATGAGGCGATGTTAGCGCGGGGATTTCGTGGTGAGTTAAAACAATTTGCTGCCACACGTTGGAGTTCGTTAGATACAGTTTGGACCTTATTTTGGTGTACCTACGGTCTTTTATGCCGTTTATATAATCTTCCTGATGCGCTAACGCAAGTACTGATGAGGTAAATCATGAGTCATCATTTAATTACCTTCGACAAGGTTTCATATCAATATAGTGACGGTACTCAGGCTTTGAATGAGGTCGCTTTTCAAATCCACCATGGTGAGAAAATAGGCCTATTGGGTTCTAATGGCGCTGGAAAATCGACTCTAATTAACATTCTTTGTGGATTTCTCACTCCGGCGAAGGGCGCTGTTTATCTAGGTGATTTATCTATCAATGAGAATAGTCTGCTTACAGTTCGTCGCACATTAGGTGTGGTTTTTCAAAATCCTGATGATCAACTGTTTATGCCAACAGTGTATGACGATATTGCTTTTGGGTTACAAGAACTAGGCGTCAGTGCAGCAGATATTGCAGGGAGAGTAGATTCGGCATTAATTAAGGTCGATGCCTTGGCGATTAAACATAAACCGCCATTTCGGTTATCACTTGGGCAAAAAAAAATGGCGGCCATAGCTGGAGTCATCGCAATGGAGCCACAGGTATTAGTTCTTGATGAACCTACCGCCAGTTTGGATCCGTTAGCGCGTGAGAAAATAATTTCTTTGATGCTGTCGTTCAGCCATAGCCAGCTTATCGCGACCCACGATCTGGATATGGTATTGGCGGTGTGCGATCGCGTAATTGTCTTGCATCAAGGTGAAGTTGTTGCAGCAACCACACCGGAGGCCTTATTTTCTGATGAGCAGACAGTCAGACAATACGGTTTAGCGTTGCCGCTATCTATGCAGCAAATTAGTCGTCCAGCTAAAAAAACATTTAATTAATTGCACTTAAAAAGTACTTCATAAGCACTAAATAAGGAAAGGTTATGGATATATTAAATACTGGCGATACTGCATTTTTGCTGTTATGTACAGCTCTGGTGCTTTTAATGACCCCAGGACTAGCCCTCTTTTATGGGGGACTGGTAAAAGAAGCCAACATGCTAACCATTATGATGCAGAATTTTATTTGCATGGGGTTAGTCTCCATTATATGGGTGTTTGGCGGCTTTAGTCTGGCATTTGGTAATGATATTGCCGGTGTTATTGGTTCATTAACTGAATATATGGGACTTTATCATATTGGCGCGGAACCGAATGACACTTACGCTAAAAGCGTGCCATTTATCATCTTTTTTGCATATCAAATGATGTTTGCCATTATTACACCGGCATTGATGACAGGGTCTTTTGCGGGGCGTTTTAAGTTTCCTGCTTACCTTAAATTTGTCACGTTATGGACCTTGTTAGTCTACATCCCTGTGGCTCATTGGGTATGGGGCAACGGCTTTTTAGCATCTATGGGCGTCGTTGATTTTGCAGGGGGGTTAGTCGTACATACGACAGCAGGGATTTCAGCACTGACGGTTGCCATGTATGTGGGTAAACGACGCAGTACGTTAGCGGGTAAAAAAGAGCAACCGTCTAATTTACCTTTGATGGCAGTTGGGTTTGGATTGTTGTGGTTTGGCTGGTTTGGTTTTAATTCAGGAGGGGCATATGCGGCCAATGAGTTGGCCGCATATGCTTTTACTAATACGACCCTAGCGGGTTCAGTGGCTATGTTGGTCTGGATGTTTTGGGAGTGGCGCGAAAATGGCAGACCTTCTTTTAGCGGTATCTTAGTGGGGGCGGTTGCAGGGTTGGCGACGATCACCCCAGCAGCGGGTTATGTAGAGCCCAGCTCAGCGCTGCTTATTGGTGCGCTTGGCGCGACAGCTTGTTATTTTGCTAAGTATGTGCAAGAAAAACTTGAAATTGATGATGCTCTTGAAGTTTGGCGTGCCCATGGAGTGGGCGGAATCGTCGGCTCACTTTTGATTGGTATCTTTGCCAGCGAGGCAATCGATCAAGTTGATGCAGGGGCCCAACAATTTTTTGTTCAACTATTGGCTGTTATTATTATTAGTTTTTATTCTTGGGCACTGACCAAAGGAATACTCAAAATTGTTGACCGCAACGGTGATTTAAAAATTTCTGATGAAGAGCAGGACGCCGGTCTTGATTTTGTTGAGTTTGGTGAGCATGCCTACAACAATGATAATACTTGCGAAGACGAAGTGACGACGGAGGTGAAGGGGACATCATCGGATAATATTTCAGAAACGGAAATCGAGAATGTGACAAAAAACGATAAGCCTGATTAAGTGTGGGTAAATAGGGTAAATAGGGTGAATAGCTTACAGAGTGTTCGCCCTTGCTATTGATTACACGTTTGTTGGCGAGTTAAATCCGCTGCTTGCAGGCTTATGGCTAACCGGGTTGCTGCTATGTACTTGCAATTAAAGCCCCCATCGTTAACCACTTGAATTTTACTGCTAATTCACGGCCTCATTGTTGGGTGGTAAGAATGGCAAGTCTTTGTTCCCCCTCAAACACCTCTATTTCGAGAGGCCTAGTTTTGAGCTTTACTCCGTTGACACGAAAGCAGCGATTCAAGGCATAAGGTGCCAAAAACCCGTAGATTACTGGATTAAATCTAGCTTTAGCCAATAACTTTTATCATTTAGTAGTACTAACAGGTATAATGTCGAACTAATTTTTACTGTGTGTCGACTTAATCAATGTTAAATTTTTTTGCTGCAGCTCCTCGGGGCTATGAATATGCGTTATCACTTGAACTCGCTGAGCTTGGCGCTTCTAATATTAAAGAAAGTGTAGCGGGCGTTTATTTTTCTGCTTCGCTAGAGCTGGGATATCGTATTACGCTATGGTCACGCTTGGCGAGCAGAATCATTTTTGTCATTTATAAAGGTCCATGCGAGTCACCTGAGCAGCTATATAACGCCGCTTACGGTATCGATTGGCAGATGCAGTTTTCAAATCGCAGTACTTTTAGTATCGACTTCCATGGCTTGGGTGGTTTTATTAAGAACACTCAGTTTGGTGCGTTAAAAATTAAAGATGCGATTGTAGATCGTTTTCGCGATGATGATTTTTCTCGTCCAAACGTTGAAAGAGTTGATGCCGACTTTAGAATTGATGCCCACTTTAGACGTGGCGAGATCACTATTGGTATTAATTTCTCAGGTCCTGCACTACACAAGCGTGGATACCGTTCTACTACAGGTGAAGCACCACTAAAAGAGAACCTTGCAGCCAATATGCTGGTCCGAAGTGGTTGGCAGGCGGCACAAGTAGATTTGCTCGATCCTTTCTGTGGTAGTGGTACCATTTTAATCGAAGCGGCGATGATGGCTTGTGATATTGCACCTGGTATTCACCGTGAGCGTTTTGGTTTTGACCATTGGTTACCTCACAACAAAAAGGTATGGGAAGAGTTATTAAACGAAGCAAGTGCTCGCGCATCCATCGGTAAAACCCGTTGCGAAATTAAGTTCTACGGCTCAGACATCGATTCTAGACTCGTTGCGCTTGCGAAGCGCAATGCTGAAAATGCAGGCGTGCTTGATTTAATCGACTTCAGCGTGGCAAACGCATTAGATATTAAGGTTCCAGCTGAATCTGGTTTCCTAATATCTAACCCACCGTATGGTGAACGTTTAGGTAATGTAACCTCATTGCTTCAGCTTTATTATCAACTGGGTGATAAGTTCAAGGCCGACTTCGGTGGCTGGAGTATCGCTATTTTAAATAGTGATGTAGAGCTTTTATCTGCACTTAAATTGAAAGCAGATAAGCAGATGAAGATGAATAACGGCGCTTTAGAGTGTGCGTTTAACCTTTATACTGTTCATGCTGAAAATACTCGTCGAGTCGATCCTACCAATATCAAGATTGAAGGTGATGTGAGTGACATCGCAGTGCCTTTTGCTAACCGTATTAAAAAGAACTTTAAGCAGTTAGAGAAGTGGGCTAAGAAAGAGGGTATTGATAGCTACCGTTTATATGATGCTGATCTGCCGGAATATAATGTTGCGGTTGATAAATACCTTGATTACGTCGTTATTCAAGAGTACTCAGCACCTTCTGAAATTCCAGAAGCCGTGACTAAGCGTCGATTAACCGACGTATTGATCTCTTTACCTAGTGCGATTGGTATTGACCCTAATCACATCATTTTGAAAACCCGTGAGCGCAAGAAGGGTACTAATCAATATGAGAAATTAGCCGCGAGTAAGCTTGAGCTCATCACGACAGAATATGGTGCTAAATTCAAACTAAACCTGAGAGAATATTTAGATACAGGCTTATTTTTAGATCATCGATTAACGCGTAAGTTAGTGGGTGAAAAATCAAAAGGTCGCAGTGTATGTAACCTGTTCTCATACACCGGCTCAGCATCGGTACACGCAGCTTTAGGCGGTGCGGCTTCTGTCACAACTGTTGACATGTCTAACACTTATATTGATTGGGCAAAAGAAAACTTCGCATTAAATGGCTTAAATAGCGATAAATATCAGTTTGTTCAGGCGAACTGCCTACAGTGGATGAAGCGCACACACGACAGGTTTGATCTGATTTTTATCGATCCACCGACCTTCTCAAACTCAAAGCGTATGGAAGACTCATTTGACGTGCTACGTGATCACGTGGATATGTTAGCGAATGTGTTTAAGTTGCTAAATCCGGGTGGAGAAATCATTTTCTCAAACAACAAGCGTAAATTTAAGATGGAAGTTGAGCAACTTGAAGCCTTTGGTATGTCAGTTAAGAATATTGATAGCCAAACTCTGCCAATGGATTTCAAGAGAAACCCGCATATCCATAATACTTGGCTAATTACTCATGCCAAGTAATGTTTCAGTAGTCTTGTTTCACACAGATGCTTGCCATCTGTGTGAGCTGGCAGCTGAGCTGCTTGAGCAAACCGATGTTGCTTATAGCATGATTGATATTTGTGATGATCAAAATCTAGCAGAGCAGTACGGCATTCGTATTCCTGTTGTCAAAATAGTCGACACCCAAAATGAACTAAATTGGCCGTTTGATCTCGCAGCATTAAAAAAATTTTTAGGAGCGTAAGTTGAGTCTAGTACGTATTAATAACGGCTCTTTAGCCTACGGTTACACCCCATTATTGCAAAAAGCTGATTTTACCATTGAACCCGGTGAACGTGTTTGTATCGTAGGCCGTAATGGCGCAGGCAAGTCTAGTTTGATGAAAGTATTAAGTGGCGATGTGCTGCTTGATGAAGGTGAGTTTAACATTGCCACTGACGTTAAGGTGAGCCGTTTACAGCAAGATCCGCCTAAAGCTGAGCAGGGCTCTGTATATTCATATATTGCTGCTGGCTTGCAAGAGGTTGGAGAAAAGTTAGAACGATATCATCAACTTTCTCATGATGTCGGCACTGCGTCTCCAGATGAAATGGATCGAATGCTAAAGCAGATGGAACGTTTGCAAGATGATATCGATCATCTTAATGGCTGGCAGCTTGATAACCGCATTAATCAAAACTGTGAGCTATTAGGATTAGACCCCGACGCGGCACTATCTGAATTATCAGGTGGTTGGCAACGTAAAGTGGCACTAGCGCGTTCTTTAGTCAGCGATCCAGATCTATTGCTTCTTGATGAGCCGACCAACCATTTAGATATCGATACAATTGAGTGGTTAGAGCAGTTTCTACTGAGCTACCGTGGCGCGATAGTATTTGTCAGTCACGACCGTGGCTTTATTCAACGTATGGCGACTCGTATTGTTGATTTAGATCGCGGCGTAGTCACCTCTTGGCCCGGCAATTATCAAGCTTACTTAGATGGTAAAGCGGAATGGCTACGTGTTGAAGCTGAGCAAAATGCCCACTTCGATAAAAAGCTAGCTGAAGAAGAAGTGTGGATCCGTCAAGGCGTTAAAGCGCGTCGTACTCGTAACGAAGGCCGTGTTCGAGCACTTAAAGATCTGCGTGTAGAACGTATGGCTCGTCTTAATCGCCAAGGCGGTGCTAAAATGGCCGTTGCTGATACAGACCGCTCAGGAAAGCTCGTTTTTGATATTGAAAATCTTGAATACAATTTACCAGAGAAGAATCTGGTTAAGAATTTCAGTACAACAGTGATGCGTGGTGACCGTATAGCGCTAATTGGCCCTAACGGTTGTGGTAAATCGACGTTAGTTAAGTTGCTTATTGGTCAGTTAGAAGCACAATCGGGTAGTGTTAAAGTCGGTACTAAGCTCGAAATCGCTTATTTTGACCAATACCGTGAAGCATTAGATCCTGAAAAAACGGTTGAAGACAACGTTGGCGAAGGTAAGAAAACGGTAACGATTAATGGCCAAGACCGTCATATTTTAAGTTACTTACAAGACTTTTTGTTCTCGCCTATGCGCGCTAGAACACCGGTTAAAGCCTTGTCTGGTGGCGAGAAAAATCGTTTGTTGTTAGCACGTCTATTACTAAGACCTGCAAACCTTATTATTCTCGATGAACCAACCAACGATCTTGATATCGAGACCCTGGAATTGCTAGAGTCTCTGCTTGCGGATTATAAAGGTACCTTGTTGTTGGTCAGCCACGACCGTGCCTTTATCGATAATACCGTAACCAGTAGTTGGTGGTTTACCGGCAATGGCGGCTGGAGTGAGTACGTTGGTGGTTACGAAGATGCAGTTTCTCAAGGTGCAAGATTTTACTCTGAGGAACCTCAAGGCATAAATGCTGTCAAAGCTCCTGTTGTTGAAGTAAAGCCAGTAGTACAGCCTGTTGCTAAGAAAGTAGAAAAGAAACTTTCTTATCAATTACAACGCGAATTAGAGTCTCTACCTGCTTTGATGGAGCAGTTAGAGCAAGAACTTGAAAATTTACAAGCCATTGTCAGTTCACCTGAGTTTTACGCTCAGGAGCAAAAAATAGTGAATGAAAACTTGAAAGCATTGTCCGATAAGGAAAGTCAGCTTGAAAGTTGCTTTGAGCGATGGGAAGAGCTCGAATCATTGAAGTAATACTAATTAATTAGACTGATGGTGTGTTGATGACAAAATGGGCTTATATACAATGTGGTTCGAATTACTAGCTTGCTAGTTATGAATTTACGATGTAACAAAGCCCATTTTAACGATTAAAAGCGGCCAGATGATTAATATGATTGGTATAAGCTAAAAATAAGAAATAGGAAGCGAGTTAATGAAGTTTAAGTTGGATAAAACCCTATCGTTAGTAGCTGTTGGTGTATTAAGCGTACTTCAAGGTGTTCAAGCTGCACCTGTTTATGAAATTATTAATATCGATCTAGACACTTATAACCTAAACGGCACTATTGATAACACGCGTAACGGTTATGGGATGGCTGTGAATTATAACGCTGAAGGTCAAGCTGAAGCCGTCGGTGTAGCCAAAGGTAAGAAGAAACTAACGGTTTCTGAAGATGATGATGGTGTTATTGATATCGAAGACGGTGTTGCCGATTCTGAAACCATTACCTATTCAGTTAACCTTCCAATTATCGCAAATAATTTTACTTTCACTTCAAATGGTGACGCTTGGCTCCCAACATTTGAAAGTGTTAACGGCACCACGCCGCCAGCTCGTCCTGAAGATGATGCGACAGTCAACTCGATTGATACTTTCTTCTACGATATCAATGATAGTGGCCTTCAAGTGGGCGCTATGACGTCAAAGCAGCAAACACTGCCTTATGATGGAAGTAATGAAGAACAAGAGTTTTGGTATTACCGTGATTATGAGCAGCGTGGCTTTGTAAAACAAGGAGCCGATGCCGAAATTGCGTTAATTCCAGCTTATTCCGAGTATGTCTATAAAGCGGGTGAGGCCGAAGAACAAACGATTATCGTTGGTGGTTTCTCAAGTGCTGCAGCCGTTAACGATAGCGGTTTAGTCGCCGGTTACGCCAGTACAGACATTAGTGATAATAGCGCAAATATCATCAATTCTTGTGTTGATAATAATAGCGATACCGCGCCGCAGAATATTTGTATTCAATCAGCACAATTTCCAAATCAATATGGTTATAGTGATATTCAATATCAGATCCGTGGCTATGTTTGGCAATATGAAGCTGGTAACAATACACCGACAGCGACCATGCTACCATTAGGTCTTGAAGTGACTAATGACAGTGTTTATAGCGCACAGGGTCTTGGTGTAAATAATGAGGGCGTTGTTGCAGGTCGCTCTTATGTATACCGTCAAAATGATAAAGACAGATTATATTATGACGCAGCCTACTGGACTAAAGATGCTAATGGTGAGTACAAGTACAACTGGGTCAATGTTGATAAAGTCGGAGATGTCTATTCATCAATCGCTTATGACATTAGTGATAATGAAGATGGAAATGGTAGCATATTAGTCGGCAGCTATAACAAGTACATTGATGGTTATCGTCGCGATAAGTTTTTTTATTATAACATTGAAACCAAAGAAGTTGTGACACCAAACGACTTTTATAACAATATCTCTGATTTAAGTAGCCGTGGCCGTGATATAAACAATAAGGGCCAGGTTGTTGGTTATATTGACACCACTCATGACAAGGAAAAGCCGCGTCCAAAGGCTGGTTTCCTGTATCAACTGCCAAATAGAGAGTTTCCTGATGGCGAGTTTAACAACGTCAATAATCTACTGACCTGTGAGTCGAAAGGTTATGAGAAGAACGCTGAAGGAAACTGGCAACGTCACCAGGTTGAAGTACCAAATCCTGAAGGTGGCGAACCGTTAAAGTATGACAGTGAAATTATTGTTGTAGAAGGCAACAGCATCAATGACGACGGTACGATTGTTGGTACGGCGTTTATCCGTAAACCATCATATCAGGTTGATATTAATGGCAATATTGTGACTGGTGATAATGGCCTACCGCTTTTTGTATTAGACGGTAATGGTCAACCCGTAACTGCGTTCTTACCACGTATGGTGGTATTACAGCCTGCAGTCCCAGGCGCAGAAGCGTGTACTGTTATTGATGATGATGGTAGCAATGACAACTATGAGCGTAAAGGCGCAGCTAGCTTTGCGTGGATCTTGATGTTGCCTCTATTGTGGTTTAGACGTCGATTCAATTGATATTGTTTAAGTAATCAATAATCGAGGCTACGGCCTCGATTTTTTTTGCAATAAATTTGTAAGATATCTCAGTAGCTTAAATAATAACCGTATTCAAGGCCGTTTTTTAGGATTGATCTCAACTTAAAAAAGCTTTATCAATGTAGGTGAAGCGTTAGCTTCTTTTGTTATCGAAGAGAGGGTGCTTGCATGAAAAGACAGAAAAGAGATCGATTAGATAGAGCTTTTTCAAAAGGCTTTCAAGCAGGAGTAGGAGGCCGGTCGAAAGAGATATGTCCCTATTCGACGCTTGATTCTAAATCACAATGGCTTGGCGGGTGGCGTGAGGGCATTGACGGTCGGCTGAGCGGCTTATTTAATAAGTAAGACTGAGTAACCTATTCTAATAAACTTTTCACTTTAACAATTGAATGATTTAAACAATATTATGCCCTCTGTTAAAGAGGGCATTTTTCTTTTAGCAATCTAACTTGGTTTTTGAGCGAATTAGAAGCTTGTTGTATCAGTAAATATACCGACTTTAAGATCTTTAGCGCTATAAATTTCTCTACCATCAACTTCCATCGTGGCATCTGCAATACCCATAACCAACTTACGATAGACCTTACGCTTAATGGTAAGCTTATAGGTGACTTTTTTAGCGTCAGGTAGAACTTGGCCTGTAAATTTCACTTCGCCAACGCCTAAGGCTCTTCCTTTGCCTTCCGCACCTTCCCAGCCTAAGAAAAAGCCTACTAGCTGCCACATCGCATCTAAACCTAAACAGCCTGGCATAACAGGGTCGCCTGCAAAGTGGCAGTCAAAAAACCAAAGGTCTGGGTTAATATCGAGCTCTGCAATAATCTCACCTTTACTGAATTCACCACCGTCAGAGTTAATTTTTAACACTCGGTCGATCATCAGCATATTGTCTTTTGGCAGTCTCGGAGAATTAGGCCCGAATAGTTTGCCAAGTCCACAGGCAATAAGATCTTCTTTGGTAAAACTATTTGCGTTACTCATTATTTTTGATACTCCAGCAATTTGAGCTGCCAAGGTTAGCGAACACGTGTACGCTAAACAACTCCGATCAGCTAGAAAATCTTAGTTTTTCGATCAATCTTGCAAAAAGACCTTTTTCTTCTTCTTGGTAGCCCGCCAAGCTTTCTAAGCGAGATTGCACTAATCCATAGATTGAATCGTCTGGAAACTGATTATCTTCATCAGCATTACCAGCCTGCGTCTGCATTAAGATCTCCACAGCCTCATCAATATGCTTTACTTGGTATAAGGTGAACTTACCCGCAGTAATGGCTTCAACAACATCGTGATGTAGATTCAGTTGTTGCATATTAGAGCTAGGGATAATCACGCCTTGTTGGCCAGTGAGCCCTCGACGTTTACATAGTTTAAAAAAGCCCTCAATTTTTTCGTTAACACCGCCGATGGCCTGTACATTACCAAATTGATCGATGGCACCGGTAGCGGCTAAACTTTGTTTAATTGGCTTTTCTGAAATAGCTGAAATTAAACTGCAATATTCAGCAAGAGAGGCACTGTCACCATCAATCTCCTGATAAGATTGTTCAAATACGATATTAGCATTGAGGTGGAGTGGGGCATCTTTACCAAAGATCCGGTACAGACATGCCGACAGGATCATCATACCTTTGGCATGAATATTACCGCCCAATTCAGACTTACGCTCAATATCGGCCACTTCACCATCACCGTAATGAACAGAAGCTGTGATTCTGGCTGGCTCACCGTAACTGAATTCTGCGTTTTCAATTACGGTCAACCCGTTAATTTGGCCTACGATTTCATCTTGAGTGGGTAGGTTAATAAATAGGTCATCAAAGTTTTGTGCAGAAAGTTGTTCAGATGCATTATGACGTTGGTTAATCATGGTAATACTGTGCAGTAATACCTGCTCTGAGATCTCATAATCTTGAGCATAGGCTTTGGCTTGAGCCAACAAGTGTTCAATATTGACAGCCATTAGACTAAGGCGCTGCTGATGGTCGGCAAGTTTTGCACTGTATTGCAGTAATAACAGTAAAGCAGAGCGAGTCAAACTGACATTAAGATTATTAAATATACTCGCTAACCAATGGCAGTACTCTAATGCTGAATGCTCAGTGAGATCTACCTCATTGATTAACTCCCCAAGAAGTGGGAAGTGCCTTGAAAAGCTAGGTTCACCTAACCAACAGCTACCATATTGATGGCTGGACCCAATCAGGATGATTTTGCAGTTTAATGCTAGAGCAGGTAACTGCGAGTGGACTTGATAAGTCTGTTTATCGAGGATCTCAAGCAATAGGTCCCACAAATTCTCCCTCTTCCAAAGGGAGTCCGCACAGATAAACAGATAATGACAGCTGGCAAGTAAGCCAGCTTCATAAGTTTGTGATTCACTATGGTAGCGACCGACTAAATCGACTTTACGTATTGAACCGGACAGATACTGATACTCGTGAGTCTTAGTCGCAAGGCGATTGTCGCTATGTTCATCATGCTCAACCCAAGCTGTAACTTTATCATCAAGTACTAAGCTAAGGGGAGGGAACTGGCCTTGTTCTTTTACTAAGGCATCGATAATCCGCTTTCGATTGCAACCAAAATAATCAGCTAAAAACATGTGCTGATTATCGGTTACAGTAAGTAGTCGAAATGCATCGAGACTGCGTTCTTGACCTAGAAGATCGGCCTTTGGGCTGGAGGTGAACGCCTGTTCAGCTGGAAGGTTGAAACTGGGAACAAGAGCAGAAGCAGGAATGACGTTTGAGTTCATAAAAGTATATGTCTATTTTTAGTAGGGTGATACTAGCACATTTTTCGACAGGCTTTGACAGTTAACGATTTGCCAGTGTGTTTAAGACAAGGGTTAACTTTCTCTAGGCTCATTTAAGCTGCCCAGATAACGGTTCTTATCTGTCGTCCAATAGTTAAGCGGTAGAGCGGGTTGAGTCGCTATTTTGTTGGAAATGGGTTTACAAGATTACCGGAAACGAATAATATCTACTTCGTTCGGAGAGATGGCAGAGTGGTCGAATGCACCGGTCTTGAAAACCGGCATGGGTTTATAGCCCATCTAGGGTTCAAATCCCTATCTCTCCGCCACATTTAGAAAAGGCAGCCTTATGGCTGCCTTTTTGCTTTTTAAATTAAGTCATTGTTATTTGGTGATATTTTCTGTGACTATCTCTATAGGATTAGAGAGATTTTACTTTCTATATGCAGTTAGATGCGATAAATTAACCTTTATAACATTATTGACTTGAATCTTTTTACATGGATTTAAATCAAGCATCTAAAGGTAAGACGGCTTTGATTTCTGTATATTTAGTTGATGA
The DNA here is from genome assembly GCF_052977265.1 of Shewanella sp. 0m-8. Lineage (NCBI taxonomy): Bacteria > Pseudomonadati > Pseudomonadota > Gammaproteobacteria > Alteromonadales > Shewanellaceae > Shewanella > Shewanella sp. 0m-8. Next base: position 65,901 of record NZ_JBRIMB010000001.1, read on the forward strand.
CCATGAATTAGTGAGAACGGGTATTAGACGGATCCTCGAAGATGAACGAGGCATTAAAGTCGTGGGTGAGGCTGGTGATGGCGAAACCGCAGTCCAGTGGTGTCGAAAAAACGAAGCCGACGTGATTTTGATGGATATGAATATGCCGGGTATTGGTGGGTTAGAAGCAACTCGCAAAATTCTTCGCTTTCAATCCCATGCTAAGATAATCGTACTTACTATTCATACAGAAGACCCTTTTCCTACAAAAGTGATGCAAGCAGGTGCTTCTGGCTATTTAACAAAAGGGGCGACTTCACCAGAGGTTCTACAAGCCATTAGACAGGTTGCTCATGGGCAAAGGTATTTGTCACCAGAAATCGCACAGCAGATGGCACTGAGTCAGTTTAACCAATCTGAAGAGAACCCTTTTAAGTCTTTATCAGAAAGAGAGCTGCAAATAATGCTGATGATCACCAATGGTGAAAAGGTGAGTGAGATCTCAGAGCAGTTAAACCTTAGCCCCAAAACGGTCAATAGCTACCGATACCGCTTGTTTGCCAAGTTAGGTATTGGGGGAGATGTAGAGCTGACTCGTTTAGCTATTCGATATAAAATGTTGGATACAGGACAATTTTAAATAACTGGCTTACAAATTTATGCCTGAAGCGTTTAATGCAAATGAGTTTTTAAAAACAGTGACATCATCACCCGGTGTTTATCGGATGTATGACGCCAAAGCTGTTGTGATTTATGTGGGGAAGGCCAAAGACTTAAAAAAGCGGCTTTCCTCCTATTTTCGCAAAAACCTCGCCAATGTGAAAACCCAAGCTTTAGTGTCACATATCGCTAATATTGACGTGACGCTGACACACAGTGAAACTGATGCGTTAATTTTAGAAAATGACTATATCAAGCAGTACATGCCTAAATACAATGTATTGCTACGAGATGATAAATCCTATCCATACATTTTACTCAGTAATCATAAGCATCCACGCTTAGCGTATCACCGTGGTCCCAAACGAGATAAAGGTTTGTACTTTGGGCCTTATCCCAATGGTGGCGCGGTGCGAGAAAGCTTGCACTTAATGCAGAAACTCTTTCCCATAAGGCAATGCGATGACCTCTATTACAAGTCACGTTCACGTCCATGTTTGCAATATCAAATAGGTCGTTGTAGTGCGCCTTGTGTAGGTAAGGTGTCTGCTGAGGATTATCAAGAGCAGGTGCGGTTGGCAACCTTATTTTTAAAAGGTAAAGATCACCAAGTTATGTCTGTTCTGGTGGGTAAAATGGAGCAAGCGGCCAGTGATATGCGCTATGAGCAGGCGGCACTCTTTAGAGATCAAATTACCGCATTAAGACGGGTGTCAGAGCAGCAAGAGGTGTCGAATGCCACTGGTGATATGGATGTTATCGGCGCTTACTATGCATCCGGCGTAGCGTGTTTTCATCTGTTATTTATTCGGGAAGGAAAAATATTTGGCAGCCGCAGTTATTATCCGAAAGTACCTGTTGATACGGAAGTCTCAGAAGTTTTACGCTCGTTTATGCTGCAGTTCTACCTAAACTCGGATAGCCAACGCATAACACCGAAAGAAATTTTGATCAGCAATGCTTTCGAAGAACAAGCAGAATTGGCCGAGGCGATAGAGGCCGCGCAACATAAGAAAGTGGAAATAAAGACTCAGGTTCGTGGTGAAAGAGCCAGTTTCTTACGCCTAGCACTCACTAATGCGACTAATGCAGTCAATACTCGCTTATCCCATAAAAACACGGTAGAGCAACGTTTCTTATTGTTAGAAGAAGCAATTGAGTCGACCAATAAAATCCAGCGAATGGAATGTTTCGATATTAGCCATACTATGGGAGAGAGCACGGTAGCATCTTGTGTGGTGTTTAATCGAGAGGGACCAAGCAAGGCTGATTATCGGCGCTATAATATCTCTGGTATCACCCCTGGTGATGATTATGCTGCGATGAAGCAAGCTATTAGTCGTCGTTTTGACAAAATCAGTAGCAGCGGGAAAATTCCCGATATTCTGTTTATCGACGGTGGTATAGGGCAGTTGCGGATTGCTCAAAAAATCGTAGATGAAAAGTTTGTGGCACTGGACAATGCCCCAACGTTAATTGGTGTCGCTAAAGGCGAAGGACGAAAGCCAGGTTTAGAAACATTAATCTATGGCGAGAATGAGGAGTCATTCACTTTACCAGCAGATTCTGGCGCGTTACACCTAATCCAACACATTCGTGATGAGTCCCATCGCTTTGCGATCACAGGGCATCGTAATAAAAGACAAAAAACGCGTAACACTTCAACGTTAGAGTCCATCGCTGGCGTTGGTCCTAAGAGACGTAAAGCTTTGTTGCAATATTTAGGTGGTTTGCAAGAAGTGAAAGGCGCAAGTGTGTCTGAATTGGTAAAAGTTCCCGGTATTAGCTTAGAAATGGCACAAACGATACATGATTCATTGCGAGGGTAACAAAATTAAGGCAAGATTGGCGCTGCTTTTGAATATTAGGTTCTACAATGCCGTTTAACATTCCTATTGCGTTAACACTTTTCAGGTTAGCTCTGCTTCCTGTTTTTGTTGTACTTTTTTATATACCAGAACCCTGGTCTCCTTTTGCCGCTGCATTTGTCTTTTGGCTCGCAGCAGTGACTGACGCACTAGATGGTTACGCTGCGCGAAAGTTGAAGCAATCGACTCGTTTTGGCGCTTTTCTTGATCCCGTTGCCGATAAAATCATGGTAACAACGGCGTTAGTCTTACTTATTTCCGAATACAGCAATATTTGGTTAACATTACCGGCTTTATTTATGATTGGCCGCGAAATAGTCATTTCAGCATTGCGTGAATGGATGGCTGAGATAGGTAAACGAGGTGCAGTTGCCGTTTCTTGGATTGGCAAGTATAAAACCGCTGCTCAAATGGCGGCCATTACCGGTTTAATTTGGCAGCCAAACGAGTTGATAACTTATGCAGCTTTCGGCTTGTTCTATATTGCAGCTGTACTGACATTTTGGTCAATGGTAAGTTATATTTTGGCCGCTTGGGCCGATTTAACTGCGGAATAGCTCGTTAAAGGGACAATGAGATCAATAAGTGGGCAAACAGTCATTTATCGATAAATATAGCGTTGACTCTTGGTATTTTATCGGTAGAATGCCATTCCGTAGTCAAGGGGAAGCGAACTAAGCAAGAACTTGAATACAGTTTAAATTGAAAAGCGACATTAGCTCAGTTGGTAGAGCGATACCTTGCCAAGGTATAGGTCATCGGTTCGAACCCGATATGTCGCTCCAATTTAAAGTTATGGCGCGATGGCAGAATGGCTATGCTGCGGATTGCAAATCCGTCGATCTCGGTTCGACTCCGGGTCGCGCCTCCATAACTTTTTATAGTTATAAAGAACAAGAGTTTGGTGAGTTTGACACTTAATCATTAAGAAGTCAGGCAGTATTGATACCGACAATACGTATCGTCAAAGTCAAAGAGTTTGCCCGTGTGGTGGAATCGGTAGACACAAGGGATTTAAAATCCCTCGCTGAATAAGCGTGCCAGTTCAAGTCTGGCCACGGGTACCAAATAATTCTCTACGGAGAGTTGCAGATAAGCCTCGACAATGTCGGGGCTTTTTTGTATTTCAAATTAAGCCCAGAATAAGCGTGCCACTCATTTGATAAAACAGGCCTGGCCACGGGTACCAAATAATTCTCTACGGAGAGTTGAAGATAAGCCTCGACAATGTCGGGGCTTTTTTGTACCTAAAATTTAGCTCGTTAAATAATGGTATACCTTAAAATCCAGACGCCCTCACTGAATAAACGTGTCACTCTTTTTGATAAAAGCGAGTCTGGCACGGGGACTGTCTTCATCAAGTCATCAACAGAGAAAGCTAACACATTAGAAGCTGGGTTTGTTTTTGTACCGTTTTCATGCGAGTGTTATGTTGCTAAAATCACATAGAATGACCTACTTTGAAATGACTTAATCTCATGTAGGTTAATCTGAAATGAGTTAATTACACGCTATATGGTGGTGTTTACTCGTTAAATTCTCGTCCATCTTAATGCCGTGGAGTGTGTTATGAAAGTAATGGCTAAAGGTTTTACCCTAATTGAACTTGTCGTTGTGATCATTGTTTTAGGGATATTAGCAGTTGTAGCAGCGCCAAGGTTTATCAATTTGACTCAGGATGCTCACGATGCATCAATCAAGAGTGCATTTGCTAGTTTTACCACGGGGGTGAAGCTCTATCATAGCTGTTGGCTCACTTCAGGTAAAAGCGGTTATCAAATGAATTTAGCTTGTTATGGTGATGGAACTCTAGATTCTTCTGTTACTGGTTATCCTTTAGGCACAGATACTTCTACCAGTAAAAACGGTACACTTTTAAACGGTGATAATTGCAAAGAAATTTGGCAGGGCTTGCTTGATAATGATGAATATACATTAGAAAGCCACATCAACAATACCTTTGATAAAGGCGATGATATTATTTACTGGTACTCTGGTGGGCCTATGACTGATGCTAATACTTACTGCTACTACAACTATATTGCAGATGATCGCTCTAAAGGTGCTGAGAACTGGGAATTGAAATACTATCCAGCAACAGGAAAGACCGAAGTTGGTCGAAGTGCTTTGAGTATTTAATCAGCTTACATATTCTTTAAAAGTTAATAAAATCAAGCTCCTTTATATATGGGGCTTTTTATTTTTTGTCAGATAGAAAATTTGCTTACTTATATACTGCCTAACGTCATATACAAAACATAATTGTTTGCCATACTTGAAATAGAGATATTGAAAGGGGGCTTGATGCGCTTTTGTAGTTATTTATGCTGTTTTACCTTGTATTGCGTCACCTTTGTTAGCGTTGCTGATGAGCGACTCATGCGGGCTCAAAACATGCTGTATCAGCAAGTGTCTTTAATGGCATTAGTCGGCAGTGAAAGCAAGTTTGACCAATATAAACAACTACTTTCTCAACCTGACCTTTCTCAATCCGAGTTGCAACCGATTGAGCATGAGGTTGCGCAATTTTGGTTGACGCGGCATATTCCCATTCGCAATTCCTCAGCAAATCAATTCGAAGATCCATTCATGAGGGCTATGGCATTAGAGCCAGAGCTCAATGGTTACCTTGAGATTCAAAACAGAATTCGTCATTTACAGTGGTTAGCGCAGCAGGGCTGGTGGCAACCGATAATCATCGACGAGCTGATCCGCCCAGGAAAAAAGCACCCGAGTATTCCAACTATCGCTAAACGTTTGTGGTTACTCGGGGACGCAGAGGGCTCTGCAACAACATCTACTATGCTTGATGAAGAGCTAGCATTGGTTATAAAACGATTTCAACGAAGGCATGGTTTACAACCAGACGGCATTATTGGCCCGGAAACAATGAAATGGATAAATGTTCAACCCAATGAAAGGGCGAGGATGTTAGCTAGCAATTTTGTGTTGAAGGCTGAATTTATGGCTCAGCGAGATGAGCGCTTTTTAGTTATTAATATACCTGCATTTGAAATGGCTTTGTTTAATAAAGGTAAAGTTGAACTGGAGTCCAGAGTCATCGTCGGTAAACCTTATAGAGCAACGCCCTTACTAAGCGGCGCAATATCAAATGTTGTGATCAATCCAAGTTGGCGAGTACCGAAAAATATTCTTTATAAGGACTTATTACCGCAAGTGAGGTTAGATGGTAATTACATCACAAACAGAAATTTTGATGTATTTGACCGTAATAATAATTTAGTTGTAAGGACTGCTCAGCAATGGAGTGACTTAGCTAGAGGTCCATTCCCGTATCGATTTGTACAGCGTCCGGGCAATAATAATACATTAGGTCGTTATAAATTCTACTTTCCCAATGATTTTAGTATCTTTCTTCATGACACATCAGATCCCAAGCTATTTGAGCGTAGCAATCGTGCTCTATCGTCAGGGTGTATACGTGTGGAAAATGTGGAGGGGCTTGCTAATTGGATGGCTGCTCATTTAATAAAGGATAAGCAGACTTGGGTTGATAGGCATGCAGAGAGAACGCGAACGCAGTGGTTTGCGCTAAATTCGACATTAAATGTTCATTTAGTGTATTGGACCGCTTGGATCGACGATGACAATCAAGCCCAGTTTAGAAATGACATCTACCATTTACAAACTTCAAATACCCTTGCGGGCAGTGCCACTGCTGAAATCAAAGACTTATAAAACAGTTTTAACTAATTTACCCTGATTACTTGCTTTCTTCAATTCTTCGGGTTAATTTGCCTGCCAGTTGTTGGAAAAGTAATCGATGGTGAAAGTGTGTCAGTAGTATGTTCCTCTCGTAGACAGTTATTATTGGGTTTAGGTGGTGTTGCAATGTTTTCAATGTTGCCATCTAAAGCTCACGCAAGTCGTTCAACTAAAGGCGTTAGAAATTTAGGTTTTTATAACCGCCATACAGGTGAACGCGGGCAGGGAAGCTACTGGATAGATGGTGATTATCAAAACGAAATATTGACAGACTTCAGTCAAGTTCTTCGTGATCATCGTCAAAATGAAGCTGCGCCAATGGATAAGCGCTTATTTGATTTTGCTTATCAATTGAGAGAGTCACTTAGTTTTGAAGATGAATTACACGTAATATCAGGCTATCGTTCGCCAAAAACGAATGCCATGTTAGCGAAAAGAAGCAATGGTGTAGCGAAAAAGAGCTACCATATGAAAGGTATGGCACTCGATCTTGCTTTGCCCGGCGTAAAGTTGGCTGATATACGCGAGGCTGCTATTGAGCTTAAGCTTGGCGGCGTGGGTTACTACCCAAGTTCAGGCTTTGTCCATATTGATACGGGCCCCGTAAGACACTGGTAAGGTCGCTTTAGCGTGGTGAAAGAATACGGGCATTATCATCTTTGTTAAACGGGATATTCTATGGTAGAATCCGCCCCGCGTTTAGCAGGTCATGGTTGGTCGAAAATCATAACCTTAAATTTTATGTTATTTTTTATTAAGTGAGTTAAATATGTCTTACACTATCGCTGCACAAGTTCGTACTGAAATCGGGAAAGGTTCGAGCCGCCGCCTACGTCACGCGAACAAAGTACCTGCTGTTATCTATGGTCCAGGTAAAGAGCCTATCTCTATTGTTTTTGATCACAAAGATATCATCAACATTCAAGAGAACCAAGATTTCTACACTTCTGAGCTAACTATCGCTCTAGAAGGTAAAGATGTTAAAGTTCGCGTTCAAGACATGCAACGCCACGCGTTCAAGCCAATGATTGAACACGTTGACTTCAAATTCGCTTAAGTTTTAAGTTGATTTGATAAAAGCGCCTGATTAGGCGCTTTTTTTATACCTGCAGCTAGGCTTAGCTTTTTTGTTCCTCAAGGACTTCAGGGCAGGCTGCGATGATAGTCGTTTTACTCTCATCGTTATATTGCTCGAGTTTTACATCAAAGCCCCAAAGGCGGTGGAGGTGTTTAACGACTTCTTGGCAAGTGCCTGCTAGCGGGATCCTAGCGCTTGGGATATATCTCAACGTTAAAGATCTATCCCCAGTCACTTCAACTTTTTGAACTTGAATATTAGGTTCCAGATTGGACAAGTTATATTGTTGAGATAGTTTGTGCCTGATCTCTTTATAGCCCTCTTCATCGTGAATAGCTGAAACACTGATATGATTTTTCCTATCATCGTCTAATATAGAAAATAACTTGAATTGCCTAATAATATTTGGCGATAAGTATTGACTGATAAAGCTCTCATCCTTGAAGTTTTCCATTGCAAAATGCAGCGTGGTTAACCAATCACTTCCAGCAATTTCCGGGAACCACTGTCTATCTTCATCTGTTGGGTTTTCACAGATCCGTCTAATGTCGACAAACATATTAAAGCCTAGTGCATAGGGGTTGATCCCGCTGTAATGAGGGCTGTTGTAGCTAGGCTGTGCGACAACGTTAGTGTGGCTTTGTAAAAACTCCAACATGAAACGGTCTGTTACCAGTCCATCGTCATATAGGTGATTGAGAATGGTATAGTGCCAAAAAGTGGCCCAGCCTTCATTCATGACTTGCGTCTGTTTTTGAGGGTAGAAGTACTGGCCCATTTTTCTGACGATACGCACTATTTCCCGTTGCCAAGGCTCAAGCAGAGGCGCATTTTTCTCTATAAAATAGAGTATATTTTCCTGCGGCTCAGCAGGGAAGCAAGCTTGCTTCTCTTCTGCTTCTTCTTGCGGAAGTTCGGGTATGGTTCGCCATAGTTCATTGACTTGGCTTTGTAGGTAAGCTTCTCTGTCTTTTTGGCGAATCTTTTCTTCCCTGAATGAGATTTCACTAGGGCGCTTATACCTGTCGACACCGTAACTCATGAGTGCATGGCAAGAGTCGATGATACTTTCGACCTTTTCAATGCCATAGAGCTCTTCGCATTCGCTAATGTAATTTCTAGCAAACACTAAGTAATCAATGATCGAACTTGCATCGGTCCAGGTTTTAAAAAGGTAATTACCTTTAAAAAAACTATTATGGCCAAAACTCGCATGTGCCATCACCAGCGCTTGCATAGTGATGGTATTCTCTTCCATTAGATAGGCGATACATGGATCTGAATTGATAACAATTTCGTAGGCGAGCCCCATTTGGCCACGTTTATAACCTTGCTCGGTCTCTATAAAGCGTTTACCAAATGACCAGTGTGTGTAACCAATAGGCATACCAATACCGGCATAGGCATCCATCATCTGCTCAGCAGTAATAACTTCAATCTGATTTGGGTATGCATCTAAACGATAAATACCCGCTACTCGTTCAATTTCGGTAAGGTAAGTCTGTAACAGATCAAAGTTCCAATCTGGTCCATCATCCATTGGTGTTCTTTTATTTGGACTATCCATAAACGCCCCCTAAACAGCCTGTTTCTTAAATAACTCTCTAAAAACGGGATAAATGTCTTCTGCCTGTTTTATGTGTTGTACTGCAATATTGGCATGAGACTTTTTAAGATCTTCATATTCGCGCCACAGTGTTTGATGGGCGCGGTTAGTGATCTCTATATAGCTAAAGTATCTAACAACAGGTAGTAACTTCTTCTCTAAGAGTTCATGGCATGAAGGGGAATCATCGGCCCAATTATCCCCGTCAGATGCCTGAGCTGCGTAAATATTCCATTCATTTTCTGGATAACGCTTCTGTTGAATTTCATGCATAAGTTTAAGTGCACTCGATACAATCGTTCCGCCGGTTTCTTGAGAGTAGAAGAACTCGTGCTCATCAACTTCTTTTGCTTGGGTATGGTGACGTATGTATACCACTTCTAAGTTTTTGTAGGTACGGGTGAGAAAAAGGTAAAGTAGAATATAAAAGCGTTTTGCCATGTCTTTGGTTGCTTGATCCATTGACCCAGACACGTCCATTAAGCAAAACATTACCGCTTGGCTTGAAGGCACTTCACGTTTGGCATAGTTGTTGTAACGTAAATCAAAAGTATCAATAAAAGGTACTTTCTTTATACGTTCTTTTAAGTCTTTAATTTCACACTTTAGAGCTAAAATTCGTTCAGCTTCAGAGCCTGGCGTATTTTCCAATTCATTAAGCTCTTGTTCTAGAAGTTTCAATTTAGATCTTTTCGTTGACGTCATTGCGGTTCTTCGTGCAAGTGATGAACGAAGAGATCGTACAATATTGATATTTGCGGGCACGCCATCATTAGTAAAGCCTGCTCTGTAAACTTGGTACTCTACTAATTTATTTAAGCGGTTATTTTGAAGATTAGGTAACTCAAGATCTTCAAACAACAATTCTAAATACTCATCTTTTGAAATTTGAAATACAAAGTCATCTTCACCTTCACCAGAGTCAGATGCTTCTCCAGGACCTGCACCTTGCCCCGGTCCTGAAGGTGGTCGCTCAATTTGATCACCCTTGGCAAACTTGTCATTTCCTGGATGGACTCGTTCTCGAACGCCGCCATTACCCTGATGAAAAGTGGGTTCACTAATGTCTCGGGTCGGAATACTAATTTTCTCGCCCTTATCAACATCGGTAACGCTACGATGAGTCACGGCGTCGCTTACCGCCTTTTTAATCTGTTTCTTATATCGATTAATAAAGCGCTGTCGATTAACAGTGCTTTTCCCTTTAGCATTGAGTCTTCTATCAATGAAACTTGTCATGCGCACCTCCTAGCCTATTAGAAGGGGAGTAAACTCCCCTTAGGGCTTATTAAGAAGACTTTCTAACTCTTAAATACCATTCTGAGAGTAGTCTTACTTGTTTTTGGGTGTAGCCTTTTTCCATCATTCGATTCACAAAGTCATCGTGCTTACGTTGATCATCAGTAGAGGTTTTGCCATTGAAAGAAATGACGGGTAACAGATCTTCAGTATTTGAGAACATCTTTTTCTCGATGACCGTTCTGAGCTTTTCATAACTTGTCCATAATGGGTTAGTGCCTTCATTATTGGCCCTAGCACGCAGGACAAAGTTAACGATCTCATTTCTGAAATCTTTAGGGTTGCTAATTCCTGCTGGTTTTTCTATTTTTTCAAGCTCTGAGTTTAGCGCTGCTCTATCGAATAATTGACCGGTTTCAGGGTCGCGGTACTCTTGGTCTTGGATCCAAAAATCTGCATAAGTCACGTATCTGTCGAAGATATTTTGACCATATTCTGAGTAGGACTCTAAATAAGCCGTTTGGATCTCTTTGCCGATAAATTCCACATATTTAGGGATGAGATAACCTTTTAGAAACTCTAAATAACGCTCAGCAGTTTCTGATGGAAATTGCTCCTGCTCTATTTGTCGCTCTAATACATAAAACAGATGCACTGGGTTTGCGGCAATTTCGGTATGATCGAAGTTAAACACCCTAGAGAGGATTTTAAAGGCAAAGCGCGTTGATAGACCTTGCATCCCTTCGTCTACACCTGCGTAATCGCGGTACTCTTGATAGGATTTAGCTTTAGGATCGGTGTCTTTTAGACTTTCACCGTCATAAACCCGCATTTTTGAATAGATTGATGAGTTCTCAGGTGCAATTACACGTGAAAGAACACTAAATTGTGCGAGGGTTTCTAGTGTACCAGGTGCACAAGGGGTGTTAGCCAGTTCTGAATTGGACAACAGCTTTTGGTAAATCCGTACCTCTTCTGTCATTCTGAGGCAATAAGGTACTTTAACAATATAGACCCTGTCTAAAAACGCTTCGTTGGTCTTGTTGTTTCTAAAGGTTGTCCACTCAGATTCATTCGAGTGAGCCAGAATAATGCCACTAAAAGGTAGGGCTGATAACCCTTCTGTTCCGTTGTAGTTACCTTCCTGTGTCGCCGTCAGTAATGGGTGAAGCACCTTGATGGGGGCTTTGAACATCTCTACAAACTCCATCATACCTTGGTTCGCTCGACATAATGCGCCGGAATATGAGTAGGCATCGGCATCATGTTGAGCAAAGTGTTCTAACTGTCGAATATCGACCTTACCAACTAATGATGAAATATCTTGGTTGTTCTCATCGCCGGGTTCCGTTTTAGCAATGGCGAGTTGATCTAGGATAGAAGGGTAGACCTTAACCACCTTAAATTTGGATATATCACCACCAAAGTCATGTAAGCGCTTGACGGCCCAAGGAGACATGATTGTTTTTAAATACCGATCGGGAATGCCGTACTCTTCTTTTAACAGCTTTCCATCTTCATCAAGATTAAATAAACTAAATGGGTGATCATTAACAGGACTGCGCACGCCATCGGCAGTCAGTACATATATAGGTACATCTTGCATTAAAGCTTTAAGTTTTTCGGCAAGTGAAGATTTACCACCCCCTACTGGTCCAAGTAAGTAAAGGATCTGTTTTGACTCCTCAAGACCTTGAGCCGAGTGTTTTAAATAAGCAACGATCTGCTCAATCGCTTCCTCCATACCGTAAAAATCTTTAAATGCTGGATAACGAGAAATAAGTCGATTGGAAAATAGTCGACTAAGTATGGGATCTTTAGATGTGTCTACGAATTCTGGCTCTCCAATAGCCATTAATAAGCGCTCTGCAGCAGATGCATATGCACTTCTATCATTTTTACAAATGGTTAAAAAGTCTTCTAATGAATATTCTTCATCAAGCTTTCTCTCATAGCGCTGTTGGTAATGCTCAAATATACTCATAACCGGCCCCCTGAAACGCACAAATGGTAAGTTTAGAGGCTAATTAATTTGGCCCCCTATCTTTAATGTTAGACGTTAAATGTGAGCCGTGTAGTAAAAAAGTAAATAAAAACAATAAGAAATAGTTGCATTTGCAATAGTTGCACTTGAGATAAAGCAAGCAGGGGATGTAAATACACAATAAAAAAGGAGCCTAAAGGCTCCTCTTTATTATCTGAGAAATTAAATGATTAACCAGCGAAGTTTGCGTTAACAAATTCCCAGTTAACAAGTTCCCAAAAATGCGCTAAATAGTCAGGGCGCACGTTACGGTAGTCGATGTAGTAAGCATGTTCCCATACATCAACAGTCATAATTGGAGTTACACCTTCATCTGTAAGAGGTGTCGCTGCGTTGCTTGTGTTAACAATAGCAACAGTGCCGTCAGCGTTCTTTACTAGCCAAGTCCAAGCGCTACCGAAGTTGTTGACTGCAGAATCAGTAAACTGTGCTTTAAATGCTTCAAATGAGCCGAAAGCCGCTACGATTGCATCTGCAACTGGACCGGTTGCTTCACCACCGCCATTTGGAGATAGACAGTTCCAGTAGAAAGTGTGGTTCCAGATTTGAGCTGCGTTATTAAAGATACCACCAGTAGAGGTCTTAATGATCTCTTCTAGGCTCTTTTGCTCAAGGTCAGTACCTTCAACTAAACCGTTAAGCTTAACAACATAAGTGTTGTGGTGCTTACCGTAGTGGTAGTTAATGGTCTCTTCTGAGATATGTGGCTCAAGTGCGTTTTTTGCGTAAGGTAATGCTGGTAATTCAAAAGCCATTAGTTTTCTCCGTTAACTTCTAGTTTGTTATTTGTGCGTTCTTGCTCACTGCGGAACATTTTACCTAATAAACTTGTGAAGTGTATCATTGTTTATTCAAATTGAGCGATTATCTTAATCGTTTATTTCTATTAGTTATTGTCCCTATTAAAAGTAGGTTTTTGTTCTGCCAAAGACTGGCGTACAATGTCGAGATTGTAATGAAGTTCTAATCAGGAAAGAAAAATGGAAACAGTAGAAAAGATCAAGCAGCAAATCGCCGAAAATCCAATTATTGTATATATGAAGGGTTCACCAAAGTTACCAAGCTGCGGTTTCTCTTCTCAAGTTGCTCAAATCATGATTAATTGTGAAGAGCAATTTGCATTTGTTGATATCCTCCAGCATCCAGATATCCGTGCTGAACTACCAAAATATGCTAACTGGCCTACTTTCCCTCAGCTTTGGATTGAAGGCGAGCTAATTGGTGGTTGTGACATTCTGACTGAAATGTTCCAAAAAGGTGAGCTACAAACGCTTATTAAAGAAACTGCTGCTAAATATAAAACAGAAGACGATCAAGCTTAACTTTGATTATGTCTGTAAAAAGCCCCTAACGATGTGAGTCGTTAGGGGCTTTTTTATGGCCTAAACGTATATGAGCAAACGTCTAGACTTTTACAAAGATGGATTGATCTCTTCATTAATAATTTTTGTATGCGAGGCCGCATTATCTGGCAGTACGAGGTTCATAACGATAGCTAAGATCCCGCAAAGGCTGATCCCGGTTAAGCTAAATGAGCCGATACCAAATGCCATACCACCAATGCCAAACACTAACGTCACGCCAACAATACTAAGGTTGCGTGGCTCATTCATGTCTACCTGATTCTTAATTAAAGAGTTAAGACCGACAGCAGCAATAGAGCCAAATAGCAAACACATGATCCCGCCCATAACGGGTACTGGAATCGTTTGCAGTAGTGCACCTAGCTTGCCGACAAAAGAGAATAAAATGGCTGTAACAGCTGTCCATGTCATTACCACTGGGTTGAAATTCTTAGTAAGTGTTACAGCGCCAGTCACTTCGGAGTAGGTTGTGTTTGGCGGTCCACCAAATGCTGATGCGGCAATAGTCGCCACACCGTCACCTGCTAAGGTGCGGTGTAAGCCTGGCTTTTTGAGGTAATCTTTACCTGTTACATTTGAGATAGCTAAGATATCGCCAATGTGTTCAACCGCTGGGGCAATTGCAACGGGGATCATAAATAAAATAGCATGCCAGTTAAATTCTGGCGCCACAAAGTTGGGCATAGCAATCCAAGCTGCTTCTTTAACTGGCGTAAAGTCAACAATACCGAAAGCCAAACTTAATCCATAACCTACCGTAATGCCGGCTAATATTGGCATTAGTTTTAAAATGCCTTTGGCAAATATAGCGACGGCGATGGTGGTAAATAAAGATGCTAGAGAGATAAGTAATGCAGTATTTTGCTCGATAAGCACAAGGCTACCGTCGCCGCTTTTACCGACAGCCATGTTGACAGCAACAGGCGCTAAGCCCAAGCCAATAACGATGATGACTGGCCCTACAACAACTGGAGGCAACAAGCGTTTAATGAAGCCACCACCACGAACTTTAATGACGGTTGCTAAAATTACATAAACAACACCTGCAGCCATTAAACCGCCCATGGTCGATGGGATCCCCCAAGTTTGTACGCCGTACATAATAGGTGCGATAAAAGCGAAAGAAGACGCTAGAAAGATGGGGATTTGACGTTTTGTGATTAATTGGAAAAGCAGAGTGCCGATACCAGCGGTAAAGAGTGCAACGTTAGTATCTAGGCCTGTTAGCAAGGGCATTAATACCAGCGAGCCAAAGGCTACGAACAGCATTTGTGCTCCTTGCAAAGGCATTGTCAGGTTTTTCATTATTTCTCTCTTATTTTAAGTAAACCTATCAATGATAACTGTTTTTAATGTTTTGGTATGTGAAGTGGAACATGAAAGTGGGGTTTAGCCTTTAATGAGGATGTCTCTTTATCTCGGCAAAAGTGATAATAGATGTGATACAATTTTATTTATCGAGCCGTCTTTGAATCTAAAACATGTTAAAACTCATTTTACGTACTTTTATTACTGTCTCTTTTCTCGTTGGCTTCTCAACGCATGTTACTGCGGCCGAGGTAAAGTTCCTCGATGAAGGTGTTGTGCCCATCGATTCAAGATCTACGGCACTTAGAAGTCAAGGGATCAAACAAGCCTTTGAAGAAGTGATTTTAAAAAATTCAGGGACTCAGAGCGCGCTTTCAAACGAAGCAATAAAAAAGCAGCTTGGTAATGCGAGCTCATTGATGACGCAATACGGTTATTTTGAAGATAATGGTGAACTGTTCTTGAAAGTAAACTTTGACCACAAACGTATTATTGCACTGTTACGAGAAGCGGGGTTGCCAGTTTGGGGCAAACAGAGACCGTTGACTTTAGTCTGGTTAGTTATCAATGAACATGGTGAACGTGAAATAATAAGTGATGCATCTAGCAATGTTAGCCGCCAGGTTTTTGATCGTGAGTCAGCGACTCGAGGCGCGCCAGTGTTGTTTCCGTTAATGGATCTTGATGACTCGATGAAGGTCGGTGTAAATGATATTCGTGGTAACTTTAGCGACAATGTGGCTGATGCCTCTTTACGTTATCAATCCAATTACTTCATCATGGCTGCGATTGAGCCACAAGGCAGTACATACCGTTATCAAATGAGTCTTTACCCACGTGAAAAAGCGCCTCAATCGCTGCAATTAACAGCTGTTATTAATAAGAGTGGCGAGGCTGCTACGATTGATGAGGCTGTTGCCGCTATGGTTGCAGCGACCAGTGAGTATTATGTGGGGCAGTATGCGATAGCCGACTCTGGGGAGCAGAAAACCACCAAGATTTCTTTTGCTGATATATCTGATATGAAGCAATTAGTTGCGATTGAGCGTTACTTAGATCAGCTAAGTGCCATCAAGTCGGCAAGCATTAGCCGTATTGAAGGACAGACGATTGAATTTAATTTGCGCCTTTTTGGTAATGAAGCAGACTTGCATCGATTAATGGCTCTTGACCCTCGAATTGAGTCGGTATCGAGCAATAGCCTGCAAAACTTGGACTATTCAACAATAGAGACCCAAGTTCAAGCTCAGAAAGAGACACAGATCTATTATTGGAAAGGTCAATAACTCCCAATCAAGTGACACACATGCTACCATGTGTGTCTAATATAGAAATATTGCGTCGTTGAGAAGCACCTGAGTGAAGTCAAACTCTCCTTTACAGTTATCATTACCAGTTCATCTACCTGATGATGAAACCTTCAATAGTTATTATCCTGCAGCGGGTAACGATGAGCTTATTCAAAGTTTACAAGCTTGTGCCGAGGGTAGGTCAGAAGGTGCAGTTTTTTTATGGGGTCCAGAAAAGTCCGGACGCACCCATCTTATGCACGCCGCCTGTGCTCATGCAAATGATCTAGGCCGAAGTAGCTTTTATATTCCTTTAGGGATCCATGCGAGTATTTCTACAGCGTTATTAGAAGGCTTAGAGAAACTCGATCTCGTCTGTATTGATGATGTCGATGCGATTGCAGGACACCCTTTATGGGAGGAGGCGATATTTGATCTCTATAATCGGATTTCTGAGCAGAAGACCTGCTCGCTGATTGTTAGTGCAAGTGTTTCACCAAGTGATAGCGGTTTCTCTTTACCGGATTTAGTCTCTCGAATGCAGTGGGGGCTTAATTACCAGCTACAACCTATGGCTGATGAAGAAAAACTCGCGGCACTGCAACGCCGTGCTGCGATGCGAGGCTTACAGTTACCTGAAGATGTAGGGCGCTTTTTATTAAACCGCTTAGCCAGAGATTTAAGAACATTGTTTGACGTGTTAGATAGGCTCGATAAAGCATCTATGGTGCATCAACGTAAATTGACTATCCCTTTTATTAAAGAGATGCTGCGTTTATAAACTGAGAACCTAGCTTGATGAACATAAGCTTGATGGGTTTGAGTTTGCTAAACTTAACTTTGTGCTACTAAGCATTAGGTTAATAGTTAATAAACAGATATTAAAGCCTCTGCCTAATGAGACTGAACAGATATAACAAAAAGCCCAGATGAGATGTCTGGGCTTTTTTGTGTCTGCTATTGCTCAAATACAAGTTCTAATCCATGGGCTTAGTGTGTCGGTCTCCACTAAATCTAAGCTTGTGTACAAAAGTAGGCTCTGAGACGTTACCACTTAAGGCTAAAGATTTTTCTAATGCGTTATTGACTGGTGATATGGCTAAGTTATCCGCCCATGATTGTCCTTGCTTCATGGCAATGGGGTCTGGGAGCTGGTTCACTAATGTTGCACCATCAAGGTCAGGCATCATTTGATTGATAACAAATGCAGCGCGATTTTCAAGTTTTGCATCACCAATTCGTCCACGCTGTCCCCAGTTAACACTAATTGAGCTTGCTGTGGGATTATCAGGTTTATCTGTTACGGCTACATCACGCTGGATTGAGTATCTATGACTCATTAAGGCTTCTTCAAACAGCATGGCGGCATCCTCGCGTTTGGTCGAATAGGCGTAATAGTCACTGGCTCTATCGGGAGAGAAGAAACTGGTGATATCTGCAGCGATGTAGGCTTTTTGGGGATCATTAGCCGTTTCCCCTTTAAAGCTGACCTCTGCTAAATTTGTCATTTCCTGGCTATTTAGAGGGTAAAGAGCAGTAAGTTGATCTGATACTAACTGCTTTGCATCACTTCGACGGAAGTAATCATCGAGTAATGTTGGACCTGATAGGCTGGCATGTACACTATTTGGGAAGAAATCGTTGGCGTGAGCCAATTCATGATAGAGCAAGGATGCTAAATCCGGCATCATTTGTTCGGCCGTGCGGTCAACTCTTACATTTCTAGGCGTTATATAGGATGTATAGCTGTTGTTTTTAACATATCGCCATGGCATTAAAAAATTCAAATCATTACCAAAGGCACTTCGATAATCAGGCGCTTCATTAATGGTGTCCCGCTCTTGTGCAAGTAACCATAGATCGTTTGGGTCTAGATAAATTGCCCCAGTGACTACCCAATAAAATGATGGCCTTACATCATAACTAATAACTACAGCGGTTACCGACTGTAATAGTGTTGCAAAATCACTATTCGGATCTAGGTTTTCAAGAAAGTGCTCGAAATTCTCCCCCATCCATTGGTGCGAAACCAAAACTCTGTCTAAGATTGCTTGTTTATCTATCCCTGATTTTTGTCCAATCAGAGGCAGGCGTGAAATGTTACAGCTCTGCTGTAACTGATTTGAATAAACGCAGGGTTGTAGTTCGTTTTTATAGGGAGAATCAGCATTATAGGCAAAGGTCTTAGCCACTCTCTCATCGAAATAAGAGGACGTAATAGCGGCCTCTTTCGTGATTAAAAGTTGCACGTCATCGGTTACAGTTTCGCCGTTGATGACAGCAGTGGCTCTAAGGATACTGATGGTGTCTTCGTTGACACTTGGAGCGGTAAGTAAGGCTTGTTCCGGCGTACTGATGTCGACTGTTAAGCTTGGACCCGCTGCTAGACACCAATTAATCTCAGTGGGTGGATTTGTCTCTGGAGTATCAAGCCTAAAGCTAACCGAGTTACCTTCACTTGCTTGATGATCAACACGAGCTGATAATTGTTCTGCACTGGCAGCAGTTAAATTTATTTCGATTGACTCAATATAGGTTATGTCATTTTTACTAGCCGTTACTTCAAATTTGTAACTACCACTTTCGCGGGCGGTAAAGGCTAATACTGGGCTTTTAATACTTTTTAAGATTAACGTAGGGCCGGATAGTTGAGTCCAGTTAAAGCTAAAGTCACTCACATTATTTCCGTTAAGCGTTACCGTTATTGCTCCTGGTTGCTCGGCAAGGTATTGGTCTTCAGTATAAAAGGTAATCGCTGAGGTTGTTGCAACAGGATTGAGTTCAGTGGGTATATCACACCTAGCTAAACCTTGAGGAATGACGGGAGGAGGAGTGAGCTCTCCAGAGGAGTCATTATTGTTACTACTGCCACCACATGCGGTAAGGCTAATGACACCGATTAACACGTAACCTAAGGACCTTTTCATCTATTTATCCTTTATTCTTATTATGTTCAGCGACAAGCTTTAAATTTATTCATCTGAATATAGCATGTGAGTTGTTGCGCAAACAAAGGGTTGTTTAATAAATTGTTGTCGAATGTCGAATATTGAATATCGAATGTCGAATGTCGAATATTGAATATTGAATGCTGAAGATCAAGGGGAACAAGAGTATAACAAGGCTTTATAACGAGAGAAGATGAAGTATTGGTGAATAGAGCACTGGCGTAGGTCCGGAACCGCCAGTGCTAAAAAGCTTACTTTTTCTTTTTCAATCCAAGCCCTAGCTCACGCCCTCGGATCCTGGCGTAAAAAGGAAAACCAATGAGTAAACTGCCAATCAGCAAGGACTCCACGACAGCAAAAAGTGTGTCGGTTTCGGTAACATAAACCAAAGTGAGTGCATGCAACATATAAAGGCAAAGAATAAAACTTGCCCAAGCATAGGTATATGGCTTACCTGTTAAAATGCCTTTCAGTGGCAACAATAGAGGAATAAGCCAGAGTAGACTAAATAGCATGGAGTATTCGCCGGTTAACCCTTGGCGTATGAACCATGCCCCTAACAACATTACCAATGCCACATAACCAGTGCGGCAAAGCTTAAATAGGGTGGTCGAGTTCATTACTTACCTCGTTTATAAAATTGTAAGAACATTCTCTGGCGGACGTCCAATTGCAGCCTTATTATTGGCGAGAACAATAGGGCGCTCAATAAGTTTAGGGGTATTGATCATCGCCTGAATTAACTGCGCTTGAGTTAAAGACGGATCACTTAAACCTTGTTCTTTATATTCAGTTTCCTTAACCCGCATCATATCTCTTGGCGCGATATTGAGCTTTGTTAAAATATCGGTAATTTGCTCTACTGATATTGGTGTTTTCAGGTACTCAATAATGTCGATTTGGCAGTTGTTATCTTCTAATAACGCCAAGGTCTGGCGGCTTTTTGAACATCTTGGGTTGTGATAAATACTAACGTTTGTCATAGTCTTTTTATTGTTATTAAAAGTTGCGCTAATGATACGTTAATTTGTGACTGGAGTCACAAATTAACTGTGCTTATTGTAGCTGCTCTAGTGCCCTGTCAGCTTGTCTAAATTGCCTGATCCGGGCTTCTATTCGAGCTAGCTGCAGAGAATCTCCTTTAGCTTCTCGGTATGCAAAATTGAGTTGGTCGATAGCGGTTTTATAATCCGCTACGAGCGCTAGAGACTCTGCTTTAACAAAGTACTCCATCGCTTTATTACCATTTTTCTTGTATGCCTGATGTAGCAAGATATAAGCAAGCTGATCTTGTTTATCGAGGAAAATAAGGTCTTCAAGCAAGGGGATCGCTTTATTGACCTGATTATCTTCCAGGTAAATGTTGGCCAGATTGGTATTCACAACTGAAGAGGTCGGTTTTAGCTGCTTTTGCGCTAATAATAAGGTAATCGCATCCTTATTAGCACCTCTTTGGCTGAGCAGATCGGTCTTAGTATCAATGTAAAATAAGTTATTAGGACTCTTAGCTAATAACTCATCAATAATTTTTTCAGATTCTGTAAACTTCTTCAATCTAAATAAAGCCAATGCTTTACCGTACTGTGCTGCACTTTTGTAACTGTAGCGGTTATGTTTTAACTGTTTTTCAAATATAGAAAGGGCAGCTTGTTCACTATAGCCGGAGAAGCGCACTTGGATCCGTGCTTTAGCAAGTTGGAAGTTTAGGTTATCTGGTACATGCCTTAGAGGGTAGCGTTCGGCACGAATACGGGCTTCTGAGATCCGAGACTCAGGTAACGGGTGAGTCAAAAGCATTTGTGGCGGTTTAGTGGTAAATCGGTAGCGTGTGGCCAGTTTACCAAAAAAGTCAGCAGCGCCATTAGGGTCAAATCCGGCGTCGACCATGATCTGCATGCCTATTCGGTCAGCTTCTTTCTCGTGTAAACGGGTATAGTTAATTCGAGACTGAGTGGCCAAGGCTTGAGTTGTTGCTAATGCCGCCATACCCGCTTGCGGAGAGGCAATGGTTAATAAGATAGCGCCAAGCATACCAGCGATAGTGGCAGTGGAGCTTTTTTGCTGCGCTTCTAGTGAGCGTGCTAAGTGACGTTGAGTAACGTGAGTTACTTCGTGCCCAAGTACTGAAGCTAGCTCACTTTCGGTGTCGGCATTTAAGAATAATCCTGTATGAACACCCACGTGGCCACCGAAAAATGCAAATGCGTTAATTTCATCATTTCGTAGCAAGAAAAAATAAAATGGCGTCTTTACACCTGTTGCATGGGCTACCAGTTTATTACCAAGTTCAGTTAGGTATTGATTTAAAACGGGATCATTAAGCATAGGCGCTGAGCCACGGATAACTCGCATATATGCGTCACCATACTCAGTTTCTTTTTCTAAGCTGAATGTATTAACTGCCGCTGTACCTAGGTCAGGTAAATCGTTATTTGCATAACTTACAGGTGAACTAGTGCATAAAATAAATGAAAGGGCACCAGCAATGACGGATTTAGACAATGTTAATTTACTCAAGCGGATCCTTAATTTGGGCTATGCTTCTGTTATCACTTAGTCACAATGCTTACTTGTGGTTTGTGTCGCTTATTAGGATAATAGCCTTAGATTGTTTATAGCAAGTTCATTATGATTATTATTGATTTAACTCCATACCGTTGTCCGTTACCGTTAGTCAAAGTCAAACTTGCGTTGCAGCAACTTTCAGCGGAGGAGTGCATGCGTGTCTTATTATCCGACCCCGGTTCTAGGCAAGATGTTCCCCGCTATTTAAAAAAAGTGGGATTCTGTTATACAGTAACTGAAGATAATGACACCATTTTGTCGCTAACTGTGACCAAGTAAAAGAGACTTTATAAAATTTTACATAAAGTAAATATCATTATAACGATGGCTACCAAGGACTAGAAAGGTCGTCGAACTAGGGAGTTTGAATGTTATCTGTTTTAAGCCGTTGGTATAAAGAACGTTTTAGTGATCCACAAGCCGTTACCTTAGTCCTCATCCTTGCGGGTTTAGCCTTAGCAATTTATTTTGCTGGTGGTTTACTCGCTCCATTATTAATTGCACTCGTTCTAGCGTTTTTACTTGAGTGGCCTGTTGCACAAATGTCGCGAATAGGTATCAATCGAACAACGGCAGCATCTTTAGTTTTAGTATTGTTTATTGGCTTAATGCTATTGATTAGCTTTGGCTTAGTGCCAAGTATTTGGAAGCAGGGCGTGAGTCTAATTGCCGATCTTCCGAGTATGATTGATAAAGGCCTCATTACTGCGCAAAGTTATATCAATCAGTACCCCCAATTTGTGAACCCCAGCCAGTTAGATACCATGGTTGCAGAGTTGAAAAAGATGTTGGATACCCAACACTTACTTGATATCGGTAAGCAATTGATAGGATATTCAGCATCGTTACTTGTGTTGATGGTATATGCGATTTTGATCCCTCTATTAGTATTTTTCTTCTTAAAAGATAAAGATCAACTTATTCAAGGCAGTAAACGCTTCTTTCCAACCAATAGAGAGTTAGCCCGTAAAGTTTGGAATGAGATGAATCAGCAGATCTTCAATTACATTAGAGGCAAGGTGATTGAGATTGTGATTATTGGTGTTGTCAGTTACATCTTCTTTGCTTTTATGGATTTACGATATGCAGCTTTACTGGGTGTATTAACCGGACTGTCAGTACTTATTCCCTATGTAGGCGCCACTTTAGTCACACTTCCAATAGCATTGGTGGCTTTTTTCCAGTGGGGCGTCAGTCCTGAGTTTGGTTACCTGATGGTAGGGTATGGGATCATTCAAGCATTAGATGGTAATGTGTTAGTGCCTATTTTGTTCTCTGATGCGGTCGATCTACACCCCGTATTTATTATCGCTGCGGTGTTGGTGTTCGGTGGATTATGGGGAGTATGGGGAGTCTTTTTTGCAATACCTTTAGCTTCTTTAGTTAAGGCCGTGATTAACGCTTGGCCGGTACCAAAATCTGAAGATGATTCAAGTCAGGTTGTGACAGTTGAAAAGGTTTCTTGAGTTAAAAAGCTAAAATTTTGCGGAAAGTTTTAAGTGTAATAAAAAGCAGCCCTAGGCTGCTTTTTTAATAGGATTATCGCGTGTAACAATGGGTTACTCTGTTGGCTTTAAAGGTATATATGCCCTTAAACTAATATGAGTATATCCATAAAGTAACACGGGTATAGCCTAAAACAGCTGTGATAGATTTGAGCTAAGCTGCTTTCGGCTACATGATCAATGTGTGGTTAGCACTTGCTGCTAATGAACGATAAATAACGCTTGTTTGTTTTGCTTTGATATTCCAATGTTGCCAATACAGTGGAACTTGCATCTTTTTTTCTGGAAATATTTCGATAAGTTGACCCGTTTCGAGTAAGTCTTGCGCTTGCAAATGGCCAACTAATCCATAACCTAAGCCCATTTTAATCGCTTCTAAAAAGCTCTCAGAGGAGGGGATTTTATGTTCTCTCCAGCTGTTATCACTAATCCCGAAATAAAAATTCAAAAATTTGTCGTGAAGCTTATCTTTAGTTGAGAAGACGACCGCTGGCGCTAAGGCTATGTCTTCTATGGGGGAGTCGGATGTAAAATATTGGCTTGCAAACTCGGGTGTCGCAACACACAAATACTCCATGTTACCCAGAAACTCACTGCTACAGCCTGATAACGCAATTTGAGACGTGGTTACGCAGCCAACGGCTTCACCATTTTTTAACAGGTGGTGGGTGTAAGCTTCATCATCAATGATGAGTTCTAATAACCATTTATGGCGTTTAAATACCTCAGCTAATGCTGGTAGAAACCAAGTCGCTAAGCTATCTGCGTTTACAGCAATTTTTACGATGGTCGGTAAGGAGGGATCATCTACATCCATTTCTGAGCGCAGCTCACTTTCAAGTAGCTGTACTTGTGCATAATGTCTGAGTAACCTTTTTCCTGTTTCAGTTGCACGCACAGGATTTGTTCTTACCAATAACGACTGTCCGACCTTATCCTCAAGCTGTTTAATTCTTTGAGAAACCGCTGATTGGCTAATGAATAGATGCTTCGCCGCTTTATCAAAACCCCCTTGAGATACAACTATCGAAAGTGCTTTAAGGTGTGCGTAATCAAACATAGTTTGCTGCCTCTGCTTTAGTATCGCTTGCAGTATAAGTTTTACTTATACCTGATTAATATTAGTAGTTGTACTTATTTTTGAAGGCGAACTATTCTTGCGGCTTATTAATTTAGGTCGTTTTGAGGCAGTTATGCAAACAGCATTTATACAAGGTATGGGAATTGGCGGTAGCTTAATAATGGCTGTGGGCGCGCAAAATGCTTTTGTTTTAAAACAAGGCCTTAAACGTTCTCATTCGTTACCTATCGCTGCAATTTGCTCATTTATTGATGCGGTTATGATCACTGCTGGTGTTGCAGGTTTAGGTCACTTAATTCTAGCGTTTCCATTGATTAAAGATATCGCAAGCTTTGGTGGTGCTATTTTTTTATTGTTTTATGGCTTTGCCGCCTTAAAGTCCTCTTTTAACGATAACCGTATGGAGAATGATGAAGAACATGCTGCTGATAGCCTTAAAAAAGCCGTATTTACAACGTTAGCCATTAGCTTATTAAATCCTCATCTGTATTTAGATACAGTGGTGTTACTAGGCAGTATTAGTGTGCAGTTTGAAGGGACAGAAAAGCAGTGGTTTGGTGCTGGTGCTGTTTTGGCTTCTTTTGTGTGGTTTTTTAGCTTGAGTTTAGGCGCTAAATATTTAAGCCCTGTCTTTAAAAAGCCTAAAGCCTGGTGTTACCTAGACCGTTTTATCTGTATTACCATGTGGTCGATTGCTGGCGCATTAATCTATCCCTATATTGTTTAGTATCTAAGATACTATCTGAAGTAGAACCTTAGAAAGTACCCGATATCGTCCCGGAAAAAAAGGAGCCTAAAGGCTCCTTTTTTTGATGGCAGAAATATCCAAAAATTTAACGCCGTGAGTTAATGACTCTTTAAATGAGCGAGTACAACTTCATGATGATCTTTGGTTTTAAACTTATTAAATACATGTGCCACTTTACCGTCTTGACCAATTAAGAAGCTTAAACGGTGTATGCCGTCATAGATCTTACCCATAAACTTCTTTTCTCCCCACACGCCAAAGGCATCGGCAATGGCATGATCTTCGTCGCTCAGTAGTGAAAAGTTAAGCGATTGCTTATCGGAGAACTTAGCCAGTTTGGCCACGGGATCAGGACTTAATCCAAATACCGTTACCGAGAGGTTTTCAAGCGCTTGTTGACTGTCTCTTAAACCACAGGCCTGCACTGTGCAACCGGGAGTAGAGGCCTTTGGATAGAAATATACAAGCACTGGGCCGGTTTTTAGCGCTTCAGCTAAGCTAACGGTTTCGTCTTTTTGGTTTTGTAGGTTAAAAAGTGGCGCTGTATCGCCAGCGGTTAAGGTTTTCATATTTTTATCCATTATCAATATTAACTTTCAACACCTTGCATACGTTCAATAGTGCACTCTAGGGTTAATTCTGCTGCTAGTTCATTTATGCTAACTTCGAGTTTATCTAAGTCGACTTTTTCTGGCACATTAACGGTGAGGTTAATATTTTGAGTGGGTTTGCCTGTCGCATCTTCTTCCGCATGGGATTTAACCGCAGCCAAATCGAGTGATCTATCTGCTAAGAATTGAGTGATTCTTTTCATTGTTCCACGTTGGTCATGGCCACTAAAGTTGACCTCTAAACGAGAAATGTAGTTTTGTGGAGTATGTTTTGAAGTACGCTTCATTACTGTTAATAACTCAAGTTCAACACTTAAGCTTGGTAATGTGGTTTCCATCTTGGTAATTGACGGCCACGAACCTGAAAGCATCATAATTAAGGTAAATTCATTACCAAACAGTGCCATGCGACTATCAACGATATCGCAGTCACACTCACTCGCGAGTCGTGCAAACTTACTCACAATACCTGAGCGATCGGCCCCCATTGCAGTAACGACCAAGTGATTGGACATTTCATACCCCATATTATTATTGTTTAGTCTGAAAAATAGACAATTGAATGACAGATTTTTCTCGTGGTCAGTAATGCTATCACAAGTTAATCAGTTTGCGATCCTTGTCATTGTGATCCTTTCACTTATTTAATATGTTTCAAGTTGATGATGAATATGCTTAAGTCTTGCGTAGTAGAGCTTGTTTTTAGTGGATTGCATCAGTACCATAGCCAGTCCTGAACCCTTGGGGAATACACATGATATACGGAAGCATCGTTGCCTTAATCACACCAATGAACAGTGATGGCACAGTAGATTATAAGAGTCTTGAAAGTTTAGTTGAGTACCATATCGCCCAAGGTACAGATGCCATCGTTGCCGTTGGCACCACTGGTGAGTCGGCAACACTACCAGCAAAAGAACATATTGCCGTTGTCGAGCAAACGGTAAAATTTGCTGCAGGTCGACTACCGATTATTGGTGGCAATGGCGCTAACGCAACGGCAGAAGCTATTGAGTTAACTAAAGGCCTCTCAAATACTGGTGTGGCTGCAATGCTAGGTGTCACACCTTATTATAACAAGCCAACACCAAAAGGGCTTATAGCACACTATACCGCTGTTGCAGCGAGTACCGATGTGCCACAAATTCTATATAACGTTCCTGGACGCACCGCTGTTGATATGCTGCCAGAAACGGTGGCTGAACTTGTGAGTGTCAAAAATATTATCGGTGTTAAAGAAGCCACCGGCGATCTATCTCGCGTTAAAGAATTACGCCGTTTATGTGGCGATGATTTTATGCTGTATAGTGGCGATGACGCGACAGCAAGAGAATTTTTAACTCTCGGCGGTAATGGCGTTATTTCTGTTGCGAACAATATTGTTCCAAAACAGTTTAAAGCTATGTGTGACGCTGCGTTAGCGGGTAATCTTCCTGCTGCATTAGCTGCTGAAGAGTCGATTAAAGCGTTGTTTAGCGCTTTGTTCTGCGAAGCCAATCCTATTCCCGTAAAGTGGGCCGCTCACCGAATGGGACTAATTAGTCAAGGTGATATTCGTTTACCTTTAACTGAACTTTCTACAGAGTTTCATGGTCTGTTGCTAGAAGCGATGAAAAATGCCCGAATCGAGGTTGAATAATAAATGCTAAAGCAAATATCTCCACTTATTTTAGTTGCAGCTGTTACTGCATGTAGTACACCCATTGACAGAAGACAGGCTAATGACATAGATCAGAACTATCAAGATCTCGTCGTAGCGCCTGAATTAGTGATCCCAGCGGGGTTGAATAAGCCAACTTACAGTAAGGAATATAATATTCCTGATGTAGGTAGTAAGGTTGACCAAAATGCCGTTGGCACTCAGCTTGATATTCGACCGCCACTACAAGTGTTACCAATGGCAGAGGGGACGCGTGTAGAAGAGGGCGATGACAATATTAAAATTGTTATTGAGTCGATTGATAATGATATTGATTTAAAGCAAGAGATATTTGATGTTTTAAAAGAATACTTTGCGAGTAAATCTATTCCATTACGTAGTGAAAACTATGAGCTAGGAACCATTGAGACTGATTGGATCGAAAGCTCGCAAGTGATTGAGTCGAGTTTCTGGGGTAGCGATAAAGTTTATAGTCTAAAGCAGCGTTATTTGTATAAGGTCGATGTTCGTCCTCATGGCCGTAGCGGTAATTTAACGATTGAGCTAATAGAACATGAAGAAAGCTATGATGGCGATCGACAGGATATTTTATTAAGTGGTGAAGATAAGCGTCGTTATACTATTGATAGATTGAATGATTCAATTAGTTATATCAGTATCGAACGTGCTAAAGCACTTAAAGCTAAACGCTTGAAGCAAAGCCTGGGTATTGATGTAAACCTTATAGCTGATGCTGAAGAACAAGCTTATTGGTTAGCTGATGCTAAGTATAAACGTACCTGGGATCGCTTACGTATTGTGTTACCTGAAATGGGCTTTGAAATTGTCGATATGGACAGTAACAAAGGTCTACTTTATATCAATATAACGGATGATTCTGGTTTTTGGAGTTCGTTATGGAGCGAAAAAGAGCTACCGCTTGAAGCGGGTTCATATCGTATAGAGCTTAAAGATGGCATTGATGATAAGACAGAGATCCACCTGTTGAATGCTAAAAATGAGCCGCTTTCTAACGAGGTTGTTACTGCAGTCTATGAAGGCTTCTCAGAATTGATGCAAGAAGACCGTAAAGTACGCTAGTCACAATAACTAAAATGAAAAGGAGCCTCTTGGCTCCTTTTTTGTTGACCGTTAAAAAATGAATGTCACCCAAATGTATTATTTGTAAGAAAAAGTAAAACGTATTGAAGCAAAGTTATGACTAGGTAAACTAACGGCAATTGAAAAATATAGTTTGCTAAGGCTGTCATGAAAAAAATAATAATAATAATTGGTGCATTGTTGCTCTTAGGCACATATTTCTATCTGCAACAACCTCCGGCAGAACAAGTCACAAAATCTCGACCTATACCAAATGTAGTTGTTACGAAAGCAGCGATACAACCGATACGCGACGAGGTTGAAGCCCTTGGTACGAGTAAGGCAAACGAGTCGATTACTGTGACCCCCAAGGTCACAGATGTGGTGACAAAAGTTAATTTTAATGATGGCGATCTAGTCCAGAAGGGACGTTTACTGATCCAACTTCAAGACAGTGAACAGCTTGCGCGTGTTACCGTTGCAAAAGTGAAAGTTAAAGATCACCAACGTGAACTTGAACGCATTCGCACCTTAGTCACCAGTCAAACAATTGCAGAACTTGAACGAGACAGGTTGCAAACGTTAATCGATACCGCTAAAGCTGAGCTGGCCCAGGCGCAATCGGCCCTAGGTGATCGCAGTATCAGGGCACCTTTCTCTGGTGCGTTAGGTTTGCGCCAGGTCAGTGTCGGAGCTCTAGTCTCACCAGGTAATCCCATTACCACTTTGGATGACATCTCAGTTATAAAGTTGGACTTTTCTGTGCCAGAGCGCTTTTTACAAGCATTGGCTCTAGGCAAAAAAGTTGAAGCAACGGCTGTAGCATTTGACGGAGAAGTGTTTGTAGGAAAAGTGGTGTCAATTGATAGCCGTATTAATCCGAAAACTCGTGCGGTAATCGTTCGTGCCGAGATCCCCAATCTAGATCAACGATTACTTCCTGGCATGTTGATGAAAGTGAAGCTTATCAAGACAAGCCGGGAAGCACTTATATTACCTGAGTCAGCGATAATACCCATTCAAGATAGGCACTATGTCTATGTGGTCAATGACGAGGGCATTGTTGAGCAAAAGCAAGTTACGCTTGGACTACGTAAGCGTGGTTGGGTAGAAATTATTAATGGTGTCGTCCTTGATGAGCAAGTTGTGATCCGGGGGTTGCTAAAAGTGCGCCCAGGAGATCACGTCAAAGTGACCTTTAGCGAACGTTTTAGTTTTCTAAAGCAGGCTAATGTGGAGCCCGTAGCATGATCTTAACTGATATCTCGGTTAAGCGACCGGTCTTCGCTTCAGTTATTAGTATTTTACTGATTGTTTTTGGCTTAGTGGCATTTGACAAGTTGCCGTTAAGAGAATACCCAAATATTGACCCTCCAGTGGTCTCAATTCAAACCAACTATCGCGGCGCCAGTGCGGCAGTAGTTGAGAGTCGAATTACTCAGCTCGTTGAAGATAGGATTAGCGGTGTTGAAGGCATTAAACATATTAGCTCCTCGAGCAGCGATGGGCGCTCGAATGTTACATTAGAGTTTGATGTTGGGCGAGATATTGAAGCTGCAGCCAACGATGTACGAGACCGAGTATCAGGTCTTCTGAATAATTTACCTGAAGAAGCTGATCCACCAGAAGTGCAAAAAGCGAACGGTGGCGATGAAGTGATAATGTGGCTCAATCTCGTGTCAGATCAGATGACTACGTTACAGCTAACCGATTATGCCAGACGCTATTTAATCGACCGTTTCTCGGTGATCGACGGGGTCGCGAATATGCGACTTGGTGGTGGCAAGGTTTACGCCATGCGTGTGTGGATCGATAGACAAGCCTTAGCTGCAAGAAACTTAACTGTTGCCGATATTGAGTCAGCACTTCGCTCGGAAAACGTAGAATTACCTGCGGGCAGCGTAGAGTCAAAAGAGCGCCATTTTACTGTAAGGTTGGAGCGAAGCTTTAAAACATCTGATGATTTCGCCAATTTAGTGTTAGCTGAGGGGGAAGATGGCTACCTGATTAAACTGGGTGATGTTGCAAAAGTTGAAATAGGTTCTGAAGAGGAGCGTATCACTTTTAGAGGCAATCGCGAGGCCATGATTGGTCTTGGCGTGTCAAAGCAATCAACGGCTAACACATTGGATGTCGCCCGCGCGGCGAATAAATTAGTCGATCAAATTAACCC
Source organism: Shewanella sp. 0m-8 (assembly GCF_052977265.1). NCBI lineage: Bacteria > Pseudomonadati > Pseudomonadota > Gammaproteobacteria > Alteromonadales > Shewanellaceae > Shewanella > Shewanella sp. 0m-8. The sequence continues at coordinate 96,433 of NZ_JBRIMB010000001.1, forward strand.
AACCCTACCAGCAGGTATGGAGATAAAACGCTCATACGATAGCTCAGTCTTTATTGAAGCGTCGGTTAAAGAGGTTTATCAAACCCTGTTTATTGCCATGTTTTTAGTCATCGTGGTGATTTATCTGTTCCTTGGTAGTGTGCGCGCTATGCTTATTCCTGCGTTAACTGTGCCGGTGTCTTTAATGGCGACATTTATCGTACTGTTTGCACTGGGCTATACGATTAACCTGTTAACCTTGCTAGCGATGATCTTAGCAATTGGTATGGTGGTTGATGATGCAATTGTGGTACTTGAGAACATTCACAGGCGAATAGAAGAGGGAGATTCACCGCTAAAAGCAGCTTACCTTGGTGCCCGTGAAGTGGCATTTGCGGTTGTGGCGACCACATTAGTTTTGGTTGCGGTATTTATGCCAATCACCTTTTTAGAGGGAGATTTGGGTAAACTATTTAAAGAGTTTGCGGTTGCCATGAGTGCAGCGGTCATTTTCTCAAGCATTGTGGCATTAACGTTAAGCCCAATGATGTGTTCTAAGGTGCTAAAACCCTCTGGGCAGGACTCTTGGTTAGTTCGGAAAATTGACTCGGGAATGGACAGCCTCTCTAGTCACTATCGAATGATTTTAGTCAAGGCGATGAAGCACCCATTTTTAGTGTCATCATTGATCCTAGTTGCACTCGTGAGTAGCGCATTTTTGGCGAAAGAAGTGCCGCAAGAATTTGCGCCAAGAGAAGATAGAGGTTCAATGTTCTTGATTGTCAATGGACCGCAAGGGGCCAGTTTTGAATATATTGAATCTTATATGGATGAGATTGAAAATCGCTTAATGCCATTAGTTGAAGCTGGAGAGATTAAACGTTTGCTTATCCGTGCGCCAAGGGGGTTTGGTCGCAGCGCTAATTTCTCTAATGGTATGGCTATTATTGTACTTGAAGATTGGTCCGTTAGGCGCAGCGCATTTGAAATCATAGGTGATATCAGAGGGCGACTGTCAGATTTAGCAGGCGTACGTGCATTTCCTGTAATGAGGCAAGCCTTTGGCCGTGGTGTCGGTAAGCCTGTGCAGTTTGTATTAGGTGGACCAAGCTATGAAGAGTTGGCGAGATGGCGAGATATTATTATTGAGAAAGCCAAGGAAAACCCTAACCTTGTTGGCTTAGATCATGACTACAACGAGACTAAACCACAACTTAGAGTAGTGATCGATAAAGACAGAGCATCAGATCTTGGAGTATCCATCTCTCATATAGGGCGCACGTTAGAGTCGATGTTAGGGTCTCGTTTAGTCACGACGTTTATGAGAGATGGTGAAGAGTACGATGTGATTATTGAGGGTAATCGAGATAATCAAAATACGGCTAACGATCTTGAAAATATTTACGTTCGATCAGAGCGTAGTAAAGAGCTTATTCCGTTATCTAATTTAGTGCATGTCGAAGAGTTCGCCGATGCAAGTCAGCTAAACCGTTACAATCGTATGCGTGCGATTACGATTGAAGCGAATTTGGCTGATGGCTATAGCTTAGGCGAAGCGCTAGATTATTTAAATGGCTTAACTTATGAGTACCTACCTGCTGAAGCGATAGTGAGTTACAAGGGGCAGTCATTAGATTATCAAGACTCGGGTAACTCGATGTATTTCGTATTCATCTTGGCTCTTGGCATTGTGTTTCTAGTGTTAGCGGCACAGTTTGAAAGCTATGTTCACCCGTTGGTGATTATGCTCACGGTACCACTGGCCACGCTGGGGGCACTAATAGGACTCTGGGTAACGGATCAAAGCCTGAATATTTACAGCCAGATAGGCATTATCATGTTGGTGGGCTTGGCCGCTAAAAATGGTATTTTGATTGTCGAATTTGCTAACCAACTCAGAGATAAAGGCATTGAGTTTCAGCAATCAATAATTCAAGCATCGAGCCAACGATTGAGACCTATTTTAATGACGGGGATCACCACCGCCGCGGGGGCTGTGCCGTTAGTGCTTTCAGAGGGCGCAGGAGCTGAAACACGCTTTGTTATTGGCGTCGTAGTGTTATCGGGCATTACACTGGCAACCTTCTTTACATTGTTTGTGATCCCTGTGGCTTACTCGTTATTAGCGAAGAATACGGGCTCACCTGAGCTGATTGCTAAGCAGTTGGAAAAAGAGCTCGCAGAGTAGTTCATTTTCTTCTACTGATTGCTAGAAATAAAAAAGGCGCTTTAAGCGCCTTTTTTGTTTTCCAAATAGTTAAGTATATTACCTAGCTACTTTTTGTCAGAGTCAGCTTGCTGGTCCTGATCATCTTTGTCAGCCACATTTTTTTCTTTAGTGGTTTTCTTATGATGATCTTTACCAAATTGAGACATTTTGAATTTGGCGCTATATTTCAAAACCGCTAAATTACTGGCGATAATACCAACAACTAATAAAATGAGTAATCCAACTTCAAGATTTGACATAACGCTTATCGCCTTATCAATTAGTCAACAGCAAGTCTAGCTTCACAAATACGGATATCTTCAGGGGTATCGACCTCTGGTGAATCAAACGCACTGATTGCAACTTTAATTTTGTAACCATACTCAAGCGCACGAAGTTGTTCTAATTTCTCCAAATCTTCTAAACGGCCCAGAGGGAGTTTAGCAAAGGTCTGGATAAACTTGCGGGTATAAGCGTAAACACCAAGGTGCTTATAAACCGGGTAATCGGTCGTATCACGGCCATAAGGAATGCGGGCACGTGAGAAATATAAGGCGTTAAAATTGTTATCGAAAACCATTTTAACATGGTTAGGATCGTTGAGCTGTTCGTCATCGCTGATCTCATAACCTAAGGTTGCCATGTCGAACTCACCTGGATGACGTTCAAATAGGCTAATGATCTGCTCAATAGAGATAGGATCAATTAACGGTTGATCACCTTGTAAGTTAATCACAAGATCATCATCGGCAAGACCGAGTTGTGTAATTGCATCGTCGATACGGTCTGTACCTGATGCGGCATCTGCACCTGTCATAACAACTTTGCCGCCAAAACCTTCAACGGCATCTTTAATGCGATCGTCGTCAGTTGCAACATAGATGTCTTTAAGCCCTTTTGCTAAAGCAGCGCGCTCGTATACATGCTGGATCATTGGTTTGCCATTGATTGGTGCCAATGGTTTGCCAGGGAAACGGCTAGAGCCGTAACGAGCAGGGATTAATAAGGTTACATTCATTCAATTTACCTACTTAGAAAAAGTATCATGGGCTTCCATTTGAAGCCCATTCTTGCTTACGCGAGAGTTTAGATACGACGGAATAACTTAGTTAGCATTTCGTCGGTGACTTTCTCTTCCCAGCCTTCACCGTAAACATTATCCCAAAGTGGGCCCATGCTCTTAGTGACGGCAACCATCTTAGCGATAGTTTCGTCAGGAAGATCTTTACAGATGTTCTTAGGCAGAACGATATTGTGTTTATCCATCATCTGACGGAATTCAGCAACGCCTTCTGGGTAGAACTCCTCAAGTACATCAAATGCTAAGCAATTACCGATCCCGTGATGGTAGCCTAATACATAGCCTAGACCATAAGAAACAGCATGACACGCACCAACCTGGCTATAAGCGATACTCATACCGCCCATATAGGATGCCATCATTAGTTTGTCATCTTTCTCTTCATGATCGTCTATGAAGACTTCACGGCAAAGATCCATCGATTTTTCGGCAAATGCCTTTGCAAATTCATTTAGATAGGTGCCTTCGAGTGACTCGACACAGTGGATATAACAATCCATACCCGTGTAGAACCATTGGTCCGTTGGTACACCTGCAATCAGCTCAGAATCCATAATGATCTGATCAAATACTGTGTAATCTGAGTTTAAGCCAAGCTTTCGCACAGGACCACATAGTACAGCGGTACGTGACGCTTCTGCACCCGTACCTGATACGGTTGGAATACCGATATGGTGAATAGCTGGGTTCTTAATAAGATCCCAACCTTGGTATTCAGCACTGCCACCCGGGTTGGTTAGCATAAGTGATACAGCCTTTGCGAGGTCCAGAGTCGAACCGCCACCTAAGCCAACTACGCTAACAGGAAGTTTACTGTTAAACGCTTGAACTTGCTCGGTGAGTGCATCAACTTGTTTTGTCGTGGGTTCATCATCCACATTGACATAAATAACCAAGTCATGTGCTTTAGCTGGAACACGATCACTTAGTGACTTTGATTGATGAACGTCATCAACCAAAAACACTACAAAATCGTCCTCTACTTGGCGCTTTTCAGCTAAAACTTGATCGAGCTGTGCAAATGAACCGCGACCAAAAATCATTTTTGGTACACATTTGAAGTTCTTAAAACTCATTACGACATTCTCCGTTGGGGGCCATTAAATTAAAATGTGCTATCGCGCCATAATTGTATGACGCGACGGATACGTGTGGTTAATTAAGCAAAAGCGCGTTTAATGTTTTCGATACGCTGCTTAATTTCTTCTTCCGTCCATGAAAGTTTGATAAGCATTGAAATTGTGCGGCTCATGATGGCATCAGACTTAGGCACAGACACCTTAGTATAATCGGGTCTGTCTTCAATAAGTGTTATCGGAAGCGCAGAAGGTGACTTAAGTTCTTGGATATGTTTCCAGTTTGACAGATAGTGCCAGTTGTTTACATACCAGTAGAAACAACCATCGACGCCATTTTCGGCTAACTTTTTGTTGATTTCGATGGTGCGTGCTTCAGTAGGCATAAAGAAGGTTAAAAATCCTGCTGAATCACCGTCTGCATCAGGGATTTCGCGGAAGGTGACTTCAGGAATTGCTGACATGGCGTCTTTAATGAGCTTTTTGTTGCTGCGCTGGATTTCAATAATTTTGTCTAGTTTGCGCAATTGAGCTAAGCCCATTGCCGAGTTCATTTCTGAAATACGGAAGTTAAGCCCCATAATTGGGTGACCTTCCGCGCCGCGGTCATTGCCTACATGATCATGACCATGATCTGAGAACATATGTGCATGGTTGTAGATAGTTTCGTTATTGGTGATCACTGCGCCACCTTCACCACAGGTGATGGTTTTAACTGAATCGAATGAGTAACAGCCAACATCACCAATAGTGCCGAGCGCCTGACCTTTATAACTACCGCCGATAGCTTGACAAGCATCCTCAAGAATAATCAGGTTATGCTTAGCACATACGGCTTTAATTTCATCCATTTTAGCCATAGAGCCACACATATGGACTAGGTTAATGGCCTTTGTTTTAGGCGTAATGGCTGCTTCGATACCTTCTGGTGATAGACAAAGCGTTTCATCGATTTCAGCAAATATCGGTACAGCTCCTGCCATGAATACCGCTTCTACAGAGGCTACGAAGGTGAAAGGTGGCACAATGACTTCGTCACCAGCGCCAATGCCTGCGGCTGCCATTGCGGTTTGCAGTGCAGCAGTACCACTGGAAACAAGGTGTGCATGCTTAGCATTCATTTTTTCGCACAGTAGTGCTTCCATCTCACGGGTTTTCCAGCGGTCGTTGCGCATATGATCAAAGTTATAACGGAAGGTAAAGCCATTCTCCATTACATCCGCGACTTCTTGTTTCTCTTCAGGACCAAATAATTCAAAACCAGGCATGGATATTTCCTTAGCATTCACTGCGCAAAATTGCGCTAAAAATAAATAATCGATTATAACTGTGATGGGCAACAAACTGCGAGAATTCTTACTCTTTTTCTCATATTTTGTAAAAATTTAGTAACGATTGCTAAAAAAAAAGGCTACCTCAGCAAAATGCTTGAGATAACCTTGATGTTGGTGTTTAGAAACTAAACGTTTCTAACGTTATTCACTCGTCGTGTCTTTATTAACCGTTACATCTAAATCTGATAGTAAACCGTTCTCTACGCTGTAGATCCAACCATGAATGGCCACATCTTGGCCTCGTGCCCAAGCATCCTGAACAATTGTGGTACTGGTGACGTTTGCAACCTGTTCAATGACATTGAGCTCACACAAACGATCGAATCGCTTATCTTCATCCATGTTTTCAAGATCGCGTTTATGTAATCTGTGTATGTCTCGAATATGCCCGAGCCAATTATCGATGAGACCTAAGCGCTCAGTGCTCATTGATGCTTTTATACCGCCACAACCATAATGACCAACAACCATAATGTGTTTTACTTTAAGCACTTCAACAGCATATTGCAGCACAGATAAACAGTTCAAATCTGTGTGAATAACCATGTTGGCGATATTGCGATGAACAAATACTTCACCAGGCATTAAATCGATTATCTGATTTGAGGGTACACGGCTGTCGGAGCAACCAATCCAAAGATACTCAGGATTTTGCTGCTTAGCGAGCTGCTCAAAAAATTTTGGATCTTCTTTTAAGATCCGCCCAGCCCAGCGTCGATTATTATCAAAAAGTGGTTTTAGTAGTTTCATTAGATCTTATGTTAGCTCAGTTAAGAACTGGCTGATCTGTTGATTAACAAATTCGGCCTGCTCTAAAGTTGATATATGGCCGCACTCAGCAATATGGACATATTTACTGCCATCAATTGCATCATGCATTAAGTATCCTTCGAGTACTGTACGCGCTTTATCTTCTACACCGGTCATGATTAAGCAGGGAAGAGTTAATAAATGCACATCATCCATGGTATCGCGACGGCCGAAAATCATTCTGCCTATTTGGTATAAGCAGTCAATATTGTTGCTATCAAAATGATTTAGCTTTTGTTTAAATAATTCAACGAGCTCTGCATTAGGCTCAGTTGCAAAAAAGAGTGGGGTGATAGCGTCAATGATTGTTGGTGAAATGACTTGTTCTGCTTTAATAATATCAAGCATCGCGTAGTATTTGTCGCGGGTTATCTCTGGTTCATAACCAATAAAGCTGCCTAACATAATGAGATGTTGCACTCGTGCAGGCACTTTAAGGGCGAGCTCAGCTCCCCACATCGCACCAACCGATAAGCCCATTACGGAGAAAGAGTCTACGTTTAATTTATCCATGAGTTCAAGCATTTGAGCCGCAATATCACGCAAGTTTCTGGTCTGTTCTGGAAGCTTACCTGAAAAACCATGGCCCCAAAGATCTGGCACAATACAACGGTAGTTTTGACTTAAGTGGGCTATCTGTGGCGCCCACATATCAGCGTCCCATAGATAGCTATGACCCATTAATAGCACGGGACCTTGGCCGATATCTAGATAGCTTAGCGTGCTGCCATCAATGCTGATTTGTTGTCTGTTTGCTGCAAAGTTGCTGGTAAAGTCGGTTATGTTCACAGTGTTATCTCTAATATATGTGAAGAAATCTGGTTTTGGTTAACGGCTATTTCTGCGTAGGAATGGGGGCGACGCGTAACACATACTCATTAACCAGTGGCACTATGCGCTCAAGTATTGTGTCTTTGTGTAAAATATCACAACTGGCCAAGATTGCTTTTACTGCATCGATATCGTAAGTATTAATATAATCTTTCGACATTGGAAAGTAGCTTAAGTGCCACGGTTCTGGGCTTACGCCACTTAACCCCTGCTGATAAGGTAGGTAGAAGCCGAATTTATCTGCGTGGGAGTGTAACCATTGGCTCAAGTGGAAACAAGGTCCACCTTGCTGATATTCTGTAGGAACTAGCTGTAACTTTGGCTTTTCTATGCCGTTGGCATCAAAGATATCGATGTCTGTGCCCCAGTGGTGCCTTGACATTCCCGGTATCGCCGACCATAAAAGGATAGTATCGATTAATTCATTTGAAGAAAGATGCTCAATTGATACCGGCATAGAGGATTTGTCTAATACTGCCCGTCGACCACTGGCTTTGGCGTTCCAAATCCCTAGCTGTCTATCGAAATTTCGATGTCCAGAGCAGATCTGAATATCAATACCTGCAGTTAACGCAGCTTGCTGCATTGTTAAAAATGCAGCCGCTGTGTTTACTTCTAAAAGGTGACCTAAGCATTCAACCAGGTGTTGGTCTTCAAGGCCATATAAAGAAGGCTGTGTTACTTGCACAGCAAGTTTTCCAAAATGGCTTCATAACAATCAGTCAGTAACTCAAGATCTGAGATTTTCACGCACTCGTTGACTTTGTGAATAGTGGCATTAACTGGGCCAAGCTCAATAACCTGTGCACCCGTTGGCGCAATAAAGCGACCATCTGACGTGCCACCCGAAGTTTGTGGATCGGTATCTGTACCTGTGACTTTTTTGATTGCCGCTTTGGTTGCCTCTAATAACGGTCCATCGCCAGTTAAAAAGGGTAAGCCATTGAAGACCCAATTGATATCGTATTCTAAACCATGAGCGTCTAAAATATTGAGTACTCGTGCGATTAAGATCTCGGCGGTGACTTCAGTGGAGTAACGAAAGTTAAACATCACCTCTAACGCACCTGGGATCACGTTTGATGCGCCAGTGCCACCATTGATATTTGCGATTTGAAAGCTAGTCGGCGGGAAAAATTCATTACCATTATCCCATTTCATTCTTGCAAGCTCATCCAGTGCTGGAGCGGCTTTATGAATAGGGTTATCAGCAAGATGAGGGTAAGCAACGTGTCCCTGGATCCCTTTAACGGTTAAATTGCCTGTTAGGCTGCCTCGGCGACCATTTTTAACGATATCACCCAGTTTATGGGTCGATGAAGGTTCTCCCACCAGCGACCAGGTGATTTTTTCATTGCGCGCTTCGAGGGTATCGATGACGCGAGTTGTACCATTAATAAAAGGACCTTCCTCATCACTGGTAATGAGAAAGGCAATAGAACCTTGATGATCTGGAAATCGTTTAACGAATCGTTCGGCTGCTACCATCATTGCAGCGAGTGAGCCTTTCATATCTGCGGCGCCTCGGCCGTGAAGATAATCATCGATAACAACAGGCTCAAACGGCGGCGTGTGCCATTGTTTTAAATCGCCTACTGGCACAACATCAGTATGGCCGGCAAAACAGAAAACAGGAGATTGAGTCCCTCTACGAGCCCACATATTGGTGGTGTCTTCAAAGACCATAGATTCAATATTAAAGCCTGCATCGGCTAATCTATCAGCCATGAGTTGCTGACACCCTTCATCTAAAGGGGTGACCGATTGACGAGAAATTAAGTCTTTGGCCAGTGACAGTAATGGCGAGTCTGTAGTTTGGCTCATAGGTTGAACCACGTGCGATAGTCTGCTTCTTTAAAACCAACCTGGACTTGTCCATTCACCACTAAAACAGGGCGCTTGATCAAGGTTGGGTAGAGTGCCATCAAGGCGACAGCTTTCTTCTCATTGATGTCATTCTTTTCTGTATCCGTTAGATTTCTATAACTGGTACTTCTTTTATTGAATAAGGCTTCCCAGCCGATAGCACTGACCCATTGTTCTATTTGCTCAGTACTGAGCCCATCTTCACGAAAATCATGAAAAGCAACTTCAAGTTGGTTAGCTTCAAGCCATTTACGGGCTTTACGTACAGTATCGCAATTCTTAATTCCGAAAAGTGTCAAAAGGGTACTCCAGTTTGTTTTTATAAGTTGTCTGCATTGTGTCATTGCTTTTGGCTCTGCTCAAGGGGGAATTGTTGTCATGTTTCCCTTGTTGAGCGTAATTCAATGCCCAATGGCCAGCTTGAATTGCAATGATGAAAAAGCCTAATAAATATTAGGCTTTGGTTAATATGTAATAAGGGTTAAGGCGTTAAAGTTTGACTGAAAAAATGATGTCTTTTCCTGCTTCTAGATGGCCTTGTTTTTTATCTATGGATTGAATGTCTTCCATATTGGCGATAAGCACAGGTGTAAGAAGGCTATCTGCGTGTTCTTTTAAATAGTCGAGATCAAATTCTAGTATTGGCTCGCCCATCTTAACTTCTTGGCCTTCTTCGGCTAATCGTTTAAAACCATTGCCTCTGAGTTCGACGGTACCAATACCAAAATGTACAAATATTTCGAGCCCTTGTGTAGATTCGATGCTAAACGCATGGTTTGTTTCGAATATTTTTCCTATGGTGCCGTCAATTGGAGCTAAAATAAGGTGGCCTTTTGGCTCGATTGCCAATCCGTCACCGACAATCTTCTCTGAGAATACGGCATCGGGTACCTTTTCAACGTCAACGATTTTTCCACTCACTGGAGCATACACATTGACTATGCCCGCTATGTCACTCTGTCCAGAAATAAGGCGTCTAATACGGCTCAAAAATCCCATTTAATTTGCCCCTTGGAATCATTATTATTATCGAGTAAGGCTACTGTTACTATCATAGCTATTAAGACCGACCATTAATGTAAAGTTTTAATTCGTCAATTCTTTTTATTTTTAGCGCATGTTTGGCTACCGTCAAGCATGTTTGATAACTTATATCACGTAATGCCGACTTAACCTCTAATAATGAACCTAAATTAACGCTGAGCTCGTCTATTCCCATTCCAACGAGTAAAGGCGCTACATTTGGATCGCTTGCTAATTCACCGCACAGCGACACGGTGATTTGGTGTTCTTTGGCGATATCTATGGTGGTTTGGATAAGATTAAGCACCGCAGGGGACAGAGAAGGGTATTCTTTGGTCAGTAATGGATTGGTTCGGTCGGCGGCCATGGTGTATTGAGCGAGGTCATTTGTACCAATACTGATAAAGTCAAGATATGGCAACATAGACTCAAGGTTAAGTACGGCAGCAGGCGTTTCAACAACGATGCCATAGGTTAGCTCTCCAAAGCCTTTCTCTGCTTCAATTAGCCTTACTTTACACTCTTCAACGTAACCTAGTAATTGCTCTAACTCTTCAATCTGATTGATCATTGGAAACATTAGGCGAACAGAGCCGTGATTGGCAGCGCGTAAAATCGCACTCACTTGTGTCTTGAACAGTTCAGGATGCGCCAAGCTGTAACGGATCCCCCTTAAGCCTAACGCTGGATTATCTTCAATGATTGTTCCAAGGCAGGGGATCTCTTTATCGGCACCGACATCTAGGGTGCGTAAGGTAAACGTCTTACCTTCCATTAAATGCAGCGCATCACAATAGAAGTGATATTGAGTTTTTTCATCGGGCAAAACACTGGTATTCATTAACATGAATTCAGTTCTAAATAAGCCAATTCCTTCGGCGCCCACATCGGCTAAATGACTGACCTCGTTTAGATTACCTACATTAGCTAATAAGGAAATGCGGTGACCGTCCAAGGTTTCTGTGGGCAAATCTTTAAGAGTGAGTAATTGTTGTTTACGCTGAAAGTCTAGTTGCTTTAGGGCTTGTAAATGAGCCCGCTGTTTTTTGTTGGGGTCAACAACCAACTCACCTTTATTCGCATTTAACACTACCTGAATGCCATTGTTAATCTGAGCGGCTTCATATTGGCAACTTAACAGGGCAGGGAGCCCAGCACTACGAGTTAAAATTGCAGTATGACTTGTCAGGCCGCCGGTATTGAGCACGACACCGGTAATATGCTCAAGAGGTAGCATGGCAAATTCAGCAGGGGTCAAATCGTGAGAAAATATTATCGTATCTTGAGTGAGTTGACTTAGATCTAGATGTTGAGCTCCGTTTAAACGAGCAATGAGTCGACTACCGAGGCATGTTACGTCTTGAGCTCGATTGGCAAGATAGGGATCATCTAATAGTGCTAATTCGCTGGCTTGCTGGTCGAATACTCTCTCTATGGCGAATGCTGCGCCAATTTGTAAACTTGAAATGGTATGTTCAATGTGTTCTAACAGATCCTCATCGTCTAATATAAGCAGATCAGCTTCAATTAAATCAAAGTGGCTGGTTTCAGGTTGAAGCTTCTCTAGACCTTGAGTTAAATGTTGTTTTTGAAGGTCAAATGCGTGCTTTAGTCTGTGTATTTCGATGGGAACTTGAGATTTTGGAATTAACCGGTAATCAATCTTTTCATGATGTAAATTAAGGTGTAACGCTTGACCAAAAGCGATACCCGATGAAACAGCGATCCCTGTAATCGACATAGCTAAACCCTTAACTTAATGTAATGAGTAGTTCTGACACTTCTTCTACAGCTTGTTGTGCTTGCTCTCCCTCTGCGAAGACTCTGACCGATACGCCATAATAAAGCCCTAAGGTTTGCAGTTTGAATAAGCTTTTAGCACTCGCGTGCTTACCATCACATTCTACAGTGATATTGCAGTCAAAAGATTTGGCCTTTTTCACTACAAGAGCTGCAGGGCGGGTATGGATCCCATGTTTAGCTGTAATAATCACGCTCTTTTCATACATGAATGAAACACTCTAAAGTTGGTGCAATTGTATTTTTGCTATTTGGGCTAACTCAAAAAGACAATAACTAATAACTAATAACTAATAACTAATAATCAATGATTTGGTAATTTTTCTTTTTAAGTGCTTTAGTTGCCGCCGATAAAGTGTCTTTTTTGACTAAGATATAATCGGTATCAAAAGTCGATATGGCAAAAATACTTATTTTTTCGTCAGCCAGAGTGCTAGAGACATTGGCTAAAATGCCCGTCATTGAAAAGCCTAAAGGACCAATGACTTCAAGGCAGCGCCAGTCATCTTCTTGCTCGATGCTATCGAGTATTAACGTCGCAGGGACGACAACAGAGATCTCATCTTTGGTTTTACCAATGAAGTACATATCTTGATGAAAAATATCAGGCGAGATCCCACTGTCTGTTGAAAAACTATGGATAGTGTAGAGTTCCGGATGGATAGCTAAAGTCATGCGAGCCATAATTTCAATTCACTTTTAAAGATATCTCTTCAGTGAATTTAGCTTATCATAATTTCGAAAGAGCGTGAGGGGCAATTACTGCCCCTCACGCTCTTGTAACTTTAGCTTATTTTGAATTGGCCTAACGTACGGGCGCAATCTTTACTAATAGTTTGCAGTGACATTGCAGCATTGTGGTTACTTTCATTCGCTTTGACTGACACCTCCGTTAATTCGGTTATCGAACAGATGTTGCGATTAATCTCTTCAGTAACGATAGATTGCTCTTCTGTTGCACTGGCAAGCTGGGTGTTCATGTCACTAATATGCGCAATCAAGCCTAAAATGTCAGTCAGCGAATCGCTCACCTCTTTAGCTTGAGTCTGCACTTGTTGAGACTGACTTTGATTTTGCTCATTACTGGCAACAACACTGTTTACACCAGACTGGATCTCTTTAATGATGTTTTGGATCTCATTAGTCGAATCTTGAGTACGGTTAGCTAAGGCACGAACTTCATCTGCGACGACCGCAAATCCCCGTCCATGACTACCAGCTCGGGCAGCTTCAATTGCTGCATTAAGCGCAAGTAGGTTAGTTTGATCGGCAATGCCTCGAATCACATCTAAGATGTTGCCAATCTGAGATGACGAGCTACCAAGCGCGTGAGTGATCTGCTGAGCATTTTTAAGTTCGTCAGCAAGATGCATAGAGTTATCAAGCGTAGCATCCATCATAGACATACTCTGCTGGGCTTGATGTTTTACACTATTAGCCGCTTCTGCTGCCTGGTTAGTATTACTGGCCATCTCTTGAGTCGTCGATAGCATCTGATTGATTGCCGTGGCGACACTGGAGGTTTCTCTATGAAGGTGCTCGACACTATCATTTGATTCTTCTGCGGCGTTAAGTAACCGTTGGGCATCTAGGTCTAGATCTTCCCCAATAGGCTGAAGCTGTGCGACCATATCTCTAATTTTGATGACAAATAAATTAAACGCTTCGGCAAGTTCAGCGACTTCATCTTTACCTTTGGTAGGCAATTTTTTAGTTAAATCGCCTTCTCCTTGAGCAATATCTTTCATGGCGCTAATTGCTTCTTTTAACGGGGAGGTGATAGAGATGTTGAGCACCAAGAAAAACAGGAAAATAGGAATGGAGATCATTAACATAATGACGAGGTAGTCGAACGCCATTGAATACATGACGCTATGAATATCACTCATGTAACTGCCGGTAATAATCGTCCAGCCCCAGGGTGCATATTGTCTGGCCTCTATGAGTTTAGCGTCTAGTTGACCGGTTGTGGGGTTAGGGAAATCGATTTGAGCCTTAGCGAAAGACTGACTGGTTGATAAATTTAACAATGCTTCAAGTTCACTCGCAGCTTGTGAGTGAAACAGTGAGTTTATATTTTTAGAAATAGCGCTTGGATCTGCACCATTAGCGATAATGGTATGGTCGCTATCTAAAATCATAAAGTAGCCATCATTGCCAAAATGTATTTGGTTAATGAGTTCCGTTGTCGTTACTTGTGCTGCCGCTAAACTGACTTTTTGAGCATCGACTTGTTTTTTACCTGCTTCAATTAAACTGATTGCAGTGTTTATTTGACCGTCGTTTTGCAACCATTTTTGCGCCACAAGGTTATTGTACTGTTCGTTTATTGAAAAACTGGCAAAGCAAACAGTGCCGATTGCAGCCAGCATTAGCATTAAAATTAAACGTTGTAGAATCGTAAATTGTCTGAGTAGAGCGATCATATAGTTCTTGTTCTGCCTACGAATACGTGGGTTCAATTTACCCTTTATGCCGAGGTAGGGGAACAGTAACAGTATGTTTATTTTAAAAATGTTAACTCAATCCTTTCATCACTTTATACGTATTTATTGCTGATGTTTTCGGGTTTTACTTTGTTTTGTTAATGTTGTGGGGCAATATAACGTCGATTATTTTTTCATAGGGTCTTTTTATGCAATCCACAGTCTCCGTTAGCACCGACGATATTTTATTAAAGCTATGCCACTCCGTTTCTCATGTGTTATCAAGCACCACTCATAGTCAAATTACCCACGCAGGTATGGTTCAATCTATTACTAGAACTTGTTTAAAGCCCGATTTAGGGTGCTTTTCAATTTTTGATGGCGGCTTCTCTGGACTGGTTGTGATTAATTTTTCTGCGCCTGCGGCATTAGAGATCTACCGCGAATATATGTTGAACATGGGCATGCCAGAAGCTGAGTTAGCCCTCTCCCATACCTCTGATGAAGTCGGTAACGTCATGGGCGAGTTGATGAATCAGATTTTGGGTGACTTCATTAATAAAATCAGTAAAGAATTACAAACGAGTATTAGCCAAAGCCAGCCAAAGATGCTGACAATTAATAAAGAGCTGACAATCTCTATCGATACAAATTTAGACGAAGCAGTGGCGAGAAGAGTGTCTTTTAAGACGCAACGTAATCATGTCTTTTATCTTGAGTTTGCTATGGATAAAACGGAGTTTATCAAGTTAAGTGAATTTGAAACTGATGAAGAGTTTGATTTAGATGAATTGCTGGCTGAGCATGGTCAATTACTGGGCACAGAAGTCAGAGCCCATAAATCAGCAAAGGTCACGTTAGACAAAACGGATGCCGATGATTTACTCGACGAGTTAGGCATTTAAACTTGGCAATTTGAATTCCAACCATTTGAAAGTTGAGTATTTAAACGTTAACTGTTTAAGTCTATAGAGTTTAGTCGTTATAAGTGCTGATTAGGCTCATCGAAGTGATTTGTATCGTTGTGTCTGAAGATGAGAAACACAGTATTAGCTGTAGTCGCTCAAATTAGAGATGACAGTTACCTGTTTTATTACGGTACCTGTCAGCTCTGGTTTGAACTCTGATTAATCAGCTATTTAACAGTGGGAGGGGTTAGCGCTGACGCGTTAAATATTGATTAACACTGGCTTTGCTTTGTTTGCCAATGGCTTGTAATAAGGAAAAGTCAGGTCGCTTGATCTGGTATTTTGAGTGTAAATCTTCAAGCATGGCTAACCACAGGTCGGCGGTCATCTCACTATCAGCTAAAGCACGGTGAAATACACCATCATGTTGGATGTTTTTATAATGGATTAAACTGCCAAGTTTATGATTGGGTGCGTCTTGATACAACCGACGAGCAATTAACATTGAGCAGGCAAATTGACCAGGATAATGACAGCCAACCCGTTGTAGTTCCGCATCCAAAAAGCGTTGATCGAATGAGGCATTGTGGGCGACGAGATTGTAGCTACCGATGAAGTCTGCAAATTGCGCCATCACAGTTTCGCAAGCATCCGCGTCACTCAACATCTCATTACTGATCCCGGTGTAATTTTCGATAAAGCCACTGACTCTAAAACCAGGGTTCATGAGTTGTTGGAACCTATCAATGACTTTACCATCTTTTAGCATGACGGCACCGATTTCAATTGCTCGGTCACCTTGAGTAGGAGATAGACCTGTTGTTTCAAAGTCGAGCACGATAACGGTGTCGGCAGGCTGAATTGGGCGTGAGAGAGTTATATTGGCCAAGTTGAATCATCATCAAAAATGTTTGCTCGCTATTGTATTGATCCTCAATAGACAGTCAATCAAGTTATTACTCAGTTTCAAGCTTTGGGCTGATTAGCCCAATAGCTGTACAAATTAAGCATGTTTTCATGATCTACCCGAGATTTTTTGTTGGGCTTTTTTGGTAGCATTCACACAAATTTTAGTGAGTATGCAACATGCAATTAGATATAAACGGCTTAACCCCAGAGCAGTTTCTTAAAGAATACTGGCAAAAGAAACCATTAGTGATCCGCCAAGGATTTAAAAACTTTCAAGATCTGTTGTCTCCAGATGAGATGGCGGGCCTTGCGTGCGATGAAATGGTGGAATCTCGCAGAGTGTATCAACAAGATGGCAACTGGCAGGCTGAGTTTGGGCCTTTTGAGTCTTATGAACACTTAGGTGAAACAGATTGGACTTTAATTGTTCAGGCGCTTAATAACTGGGTTCCAGCAGCTGAAGATTTACTAAAATGTTTCGACTTTATTCCACGTTGGCGTTTAGATGACGTTATGGTCAGTTATGCTGTTCCGGGTGGTGGAGTCGGTCCGCATATCGACCTATATGATGTATTTATCTGTCAAGGCTCGGGTCGTCGTAGATGGCGAGTAGGAGACATAGGGCCACATAAAGAGTTTGCGGCGCATCCGGCTTTGCTACACACCGAAGCGTTTGAACCTATCATTGATGTTGAATTGCTACCTGGCGATATTCTTTATTTGCCACCGGGATTTCCTCACGATGGTGTCACTTTAGAGCCTTCAATGAGTTTCTCAGTTGGTTACCGTACGGCTTCTGCAAAGGATATGGTGAGTGCACTTGCCGATCACCTCATTGATAAAGAGATGGGCGCACAGCAAATTCGCGATCCTGAGCGCAGCTTAAGCCAGCATTCAGGTTTGATAGATGAGCAAGACTTAGGCCGAATTAAGCAGCAGCTTATAGAAACCTTGGATGATACCTTGATCAGTGAGTTTAGTGGCCGTTATTTGACTCAATCTAAGTGCGAATTGGATTTACCTGAAGGCCCACTTGGTTTTGATGTTGAAGATATTAAGGCTATTATTGAAGAGCAACCCCTTAACCGCTTAGGTGGCCTGCGTTGTCTGTATTTTTCAGCAACCTTAGCGGCAGGTGTCATGTATCTCAATGGCGAGCAAATCCAGTTTAGTGTAGGCAAACCTGGACTAATTGAAACTCTTTGTAATAAGCCAATGTTAACGTTAGATGACATCTCAAACTGGCTGGAAGACAAAGAAGTTATGGAACTGCTGACTCAGTGGGTTAATGCCGGTTTTTGGTACTTTGATGACGTTGAATAACGGCTATTGAGTATTGCTTCTTGAATTATTGCTTCTTGAATACAGCGGACGGAGCGAATATTCAGGCAGCAGAATGAATGACAATCGATAAAGCCCAGTAGCATTGGGTTACTGAGCTTTATTTTTAGGATAGACATTCAGCCTTTAAAATCGGTATTGCCACAGAGCACCAAAGGTATCAAAATCGTTTCCTACCTCAGTGATAACACCTGTATTGGCGTACAATTTAACACTGTGCTGCAAAGTAATAGGAAAAGAGTAAGTCACTCCAAAACGGGAATTACGTTGTTCATCTAACGATTCGATTTTATCTCTACTCGTCTCGCCACCAAAAAATAGGTTGCCATTGACCGAGAGCCAATGACCAGAATTGAAATTGTAGATAAGGTGCCCTTGAAGTGTATATTGGGGCGCTTGTTCTAAAGTCACATTGCTAATATATTGATTATTATCACCGTATAGTCGAACGGAGGCGATCAAATCATAATACCAGTTACCAAGTTTATGCGACATTCCCACCCCAGGCCTCAATACCCAGCGATTACTGCCCGCATTTAATAACCTCGCAGGATCATAGCTTCCAATAGGCAAGCTAATTTGAACACTTGTGCCAATAACGATCCCTTGTTTCCAACTCGCAAAATCCTTAGCCTGTAATGCAGGAGCGCCATAAAAATTCCAAGTAAGTCGCATCGTAGGATCGCCATATCCACAACGATCGGCTGTTAATTGTTCATTATTATATGTTGCGCTGCCCTTATAACAGACTCGTGTCGTAGACATATCGAATTTTGCAGAGCTACCAGCCAAAGCAAAGCTATGGGCATAGCCAACTACCGCTGCATTAATGGTTAAGTTGGCGTCAGTTATTGGTGCCGATGGCGCAGGAGATAGCTCGCCTTGAGAATGCACCATGCCAGCGGCGATAAAGTTCATACCAATAGGAATATTGGTATAGCTGCGAGGCTCTAAATCTTGCGCTGCACAATAGGAGGTAAAGAGAGTGATTGTTAATATGAACCCTGTAAAGCGCCCACGCACGAAAGTGCAGCGCTGTGCGCTAGGCCTTAGATTATCAGTGTTATTGTGTTGATCCTTTACCAATCTTATTCCTTTAAATCGACTAGGCGAGGTGGATATATGACTCCAGGCGACTTCCTGTTTGCTCAGTTGATGACTATTGCTGCTTTTAGACTAAGTTAGCGAGTTTACAGGGATTATCAAGCGGCAATATAGAATAAAAATGAATTTAATCTCAGTTTTTGTTGTATGAGTTTGTTAATCTAAGTGTAGTCTGTGCTTTTTACTCAAGGTAACAAAACGTGTTATCAATTAATAAGTTAAATGTACGAATAATGGCAGCATTAGAAAGTGCCTATGCTAGTGCTATAGTTGCTGCAAATCGTGCCCATGAAACAGCAACGGGCAGTGAAAGTGTTGCAGAGAATAAATATGATACATTTGGCTTAGAGGCTTCATACCTTGCTCACGGGCAATCAATGCGTGCGGCGCAGTGCAAAGCGGATTTAGAAGCATTTAAGCACCTTTTCGCCAGTATTACTGGTTTTGATATGCCAGATGATATTGTCAGCAGTGGGCTAGCTAATGAAGTGCGCTCTAAACTGGATTGCAATAAACAACGGCAAGTTAGTCTAGGGCGAGTTGTTGTGTTAATTGATGACGATGACAAACGTCAATATTTGTTTGTAGGGCCAAGTGCTGGTGGCTTAAAGATAGAATTCGATGGCCTATTGGTGATGATAGTGACGCCAGCATCCCCCTTAGGCGCTGCTATGATGAATAAACCGCAGGGCGAAGAGTTTAGTTTGACTCTTGGTGAAACTAAACGTTATTTTGAAATCGTCAGTGTAATGTGACTATTGGTGTGGTCTGACTGAGCTTTTTCCTTGAATATATGATTAAATTCAATATTTAAGTTGGTTTAATATTTAGGTGACTTGAATGTTTTGGTTACTTTAGCATTGGCGTAACTTGAGTACAGGCGTAAGCGTGTAATCAACATTTCTATTAAAATGCTCTAGTCACCATATACAAAATAACTTTTAGAAACAGGAACAACCATGACAAGACCGAGTTCAAATATGGCCTTATCACTGCTTTTGATAGTATGCGCGGGGCTTACGGGCTGCAATACTGCAAATCACGGCTCGTTTGTGACAAAAACCTATCAGGACAAAAAATTAACTGACACCTTGGTCAATCTTGGACCCGTATTAGGGCAAAGTTGCCAAACTCAATTTTTATACCTATTGCCTTTGGGTGACAGCGTTTCATCTCCCGATGCGATTGCAGCTGCAAAGAGTGCTATTAAAGGCACTGCTATTTTAACGGATGTCACGATAGACGATACGTTATCAATTGGTTTCGGTTATTCCGAGCAGTGTATTAATGTTCAGGGGATAGCATACGGAACTATCGTTGGTTCTTAAAAATGACGCTGACATTAAATGAAGCTGACATTGAAATAGGCTTATAAACTCGATAAAAGTATTGTTGCCAACAGCTGACAAATATAATTAACAGCTGTTGGCAAGGTTAACTTACTCAAGGGTAGATAGTGTCAAAGTTATATCAATCCTCTTCGAGGCAAAGTGACTTTCCAGCCTCATAACAGCTCGGTTGCCTTGGGCAAACTGCGCCTCTTGCACAAATTAGGCGTGCATCGTTTTCGATACCTCGCTCAATCCAGTTAATGTTCAAAATTTTTGCAACACTCATTAGATCTTTCTTAATATTAACAGGCATCTCTACCGACCCACCATTTGCTGCGCAAGACTGTTTTAAATCCGCCGCAATCGAAGCAGCATCGCCACCCTGAGCATCAATTGCAGGGTTGAGATCGATTCCTGCACACAACACGTGATTATTGCCCGCCATATCTTCTACTTTTATAGATTCACAGCAGTAAATTCTTGGCTCATCAGCGACGTCGAGAATTGAAATTTGCGCAGATGTGCCTACTTTTGGCTCATTGATCATTCTAAACACTGCCCAATGTTGGCAGGGATCTTCAACTAACCTCATATTGCCCCAAGGCAGCGGGATCCCATTGCCTCGATAAACCGCTTTTAACTTACCAGGTGCATAAGCATCGAAATAGTGCCAGTGGGGGTAGGGTGATACAACGGTCATTCTTCGCATGGCTACTGAAGCCGAAACACCCATAAGTTTATTTACGTTGATCTCATAACCATGGCGATCAAGCAACTGCCTAAAGGGGACTTTGGGGCAAAGCAATGCACCGGCAAAGAAACTCGACTCGAAATCACGCCATGCATGTAATATATCTTGTGCATTAAGCGTGGATGAAGCTGGTGTAGGCTGCTCACCATGTGATGCTGTATGGCGTCTACCTGCAGTTAAGACACACTTTAAGCCATCTTTATTGTGTAATACGCAATGGCCTATATGCACGGCAAGGTCATACTTAAGCCGTGTTGGAAATGACTTAAGCATTTTATTTAAATGGATTGTAGAAGGCGGCTCGAAAAAAGAGGTGACGACGTGAGCCGTACTGACGCCCATTTCATCGACAACCTCTTGGGGTGTTCTATCCACCCATTTAAGCTTTAATCCTAGTGATTTAGCGATATCTTTTAAATCATCTAAGGCCAGTGGTAGGCGCTTGTGGCCAACGTCTTCCGCTGCTCGTTCTAAATCTGGAAAGTGATTTTGATGGTGCTCTTGATGAGCTCGGATCAAAAGGTGGGCAAATTCTCTGCCAGTGGTGCCGGTTTGCGATAACATTTCAGGGATCGCAATTTGTAAAATATCATTAGAAAAAAGGAAACTTGGCTCTAATGCCATGCCACTAATTCCACCTCTACGTCCCTTATCTGGTGTAATCGCATCATCTTCAGGGACATCATCGAGAAACCAATCGACCTCTTTTTGAAACACTGCAGCGATGACGGCAAGCATGCCTGAACTTGGGACTCTTTTTCCTCGCTCAATCATAGATAAATATGACACAGACGGTGCAGAATCTGGGTCGACACGAACACAACGAGCGGAAAGATCTTCCATGGTGAGATGGTTTCGCTTCCTCAAGTTTCTTATCTTTGTACCCAAAAAATGTGACTTTCTGATCAAGCTTTGATTGTTTTTCATCTTGTAAAATTCACAGTGTAAAATTTTTATTGTGAAATTGTAATGAAAATTGCACTAGACTACAAATCAAGCAATCGAAAAACGTATTATTTTTGATTACGACTGAAACGGATAACGACCCACGATTAACACGTAAGAGGATAGGGCCATGGATATATCAACAATTAATAGTACTCAAGTAAATCAGAATAACAATTTTATTGGTGCCGATCTTGTTGATGTGAATGTCGTCGAACTGGCGTCTAGCGATACAACGGCCCCCTGTGCAAAAGCATTTTTAGATGCAAAATTCCCTTTAGCGAAAGGCTCCCATAAAAATGCATGTAGTTATGTAATCTACTATCAGCAACTGCTCGTTTTTATGGCGGATGGAAGCCAAACGGGTTTACGCCAACCAAAGCAGTTTGTTGCGTTAAATGGTCACAAAAGTGAGCCAACGGCTATCTTGTTACAAGATAATGGCACTCATGTTGAGCTGAGTTTTGATAGAAAAAATGAGACAGCCAGCCAAGATTTAGCCAACATTAAAGATATCCAGCTTGAAGGTCACGATTATTGGATAAGCTTAATTAATATTGAAAATACTGCAACAACATCTGTTACACGAAAGCTTGTACGCGAATTCACGGCAAAAGATGGCAGCGATTATCAAGTAAAAAGCTAACTTGTGCAGATAGTTTCAAAGAGATAAGTTTATTTAGCCGCTGCCTTGTGTAGCGGCTTCTATCTGTTATAGGTGTAGTAGATTGTTTAAAAATGTGTGAGTTATCCCTCTGCTTATTTTAAATTCATGCTTTTCGAAGGGCTTAGCTTGCGTATTGGCTACTTTGCTCCTATGATCGCAGCGTTTTCTTTTCAGGGTAACTTTTTTAATGTTGAAATCTCCGCTTTCTCCTAGCTCAAATGAACTTGTGATCAGTATTCTCGATCTGGTTTTATCTGACGGTAAACCGTTAGACCGCGCCTATTCTCAGCATTTTTCGGGTCTAAAACTAGAGCCAACTGAACAAGGTCGTATTACCTTTGTCGTTGGAGATATTCTGAGAAGACTGAACCTATACTGCTATCTTTCTGATGTAAAACCAGAAGAGATGGCACGCTTGGGCACTCGCTTATTAAACGTATGGCACCTATTTAATGAATTACCTTTGCCGAAAATGCAGTATGCATTACAGGTAGATGCGAGTGAGCTGGCTTCACGTATTGAGTCTGCCAAGCAGCAACCAGTGTTATGGGATGGTTGCCCTGACTGGCTAAATGAGATGGGCCAGAAGCAGATGGGAGAGGCCTGGGCAGCAGAAAGAGCCGCGCTAAATAAACCTGCAAAGCGTTTTATACGTACTAATACTTTAAAATGTACGCGCGAAGAGCTCGCCAATTCATTGCGTAAAGAAGGTGTACAAACGGTTAATGTTGAGGGGGTTGATACCGCTTTAGAGGTGACGTCTGATTCTGCACTGTTTAGAACCGAAACGTTTAAAAAAGGTTGGTTTGAGCAGCAAGATGCGGGTTCACAGCTAGTTGCGTTAGCACTTGATGCAAAACCTGGTATGCGAGTTGTTGATGCTTGCGCAGGCGCTGGTGGTAAGACATTATCTATATCTGCACAGATGCAAGGTAAGGGACGATTACTGGCTATGGACGTAGAACAGTGGAAACTCGATAACCTAAAGCAACGTGCACGCAGGGCTGGTGCTCATAACGTTGAAACTCGAATTATTGCCAGTAGTAAAACCATTAAACGCTTAAAGCTGACCGCAGATAGAGTGTTATTAGATGTGCCATGTTCTGGTCTGGGGGTTTTGAAGCGTAATCCCGATGCAAAGTGGCGTGATACCCCAGAGCGTTTACCGGTACTTGTAGAACTTCAAAAGCATATTCTACAAAGTTATAGCCGTATGGTAAAAGTGGGTGGCATGTTAGTTTATGCGACCTGTTCTATTATGCCTGAGGAAAATCGCGATCAAGTGGATGCCTTTCTTGCCGAAAATAAGCATTTTAGATTCATCGAAGATGAGACTATTAGTCCGGCTAAAACCGGTTTTGACGGTTTCTATTTAGCAAAGCTTGAGCGTATTGCAGAGGCTTAATGATCAGCCGGGTACAGTAATACAAAAAAGAGCACTTACGTGCTCTTTTTTGTGGAGTGATGTTTTAGCAACGCCAACGTTCATTTATCGAATGGATAACGCTTGTATGCAAAATGCTTAAGTTAGCCGTCTTAATACATTAACAATCTAGCTGGTTACTTGTTTTGTCATCCATATGGTTTTAGACAGCTTATTCACCATTTAGCGTAATAAGGATTCGTCTACTTCCCCCATTATCTCGATGTTCACCTAAATATACACCTTGCCAAGTACCCAAATTAAATCGACCATTTGTTACTGGAATCGTCACCGAAACCCCTAAAAGGCTAGCTTTAAGGTGGGCTGGCATATCGTCATCCCCTTCATAAGTATGAGTGTAATAAGGCGCATTTTCTGGAGCTAATCGATTGATATATGATTCGAAATCCAATCTTACACTAGGATCTGCGTTTTCATTAAGAGTGAGAGATGCTGAGGTATGTTGAAGTAAAATATGTATAACTCCAATTTTGATGTGTGATAGCTCGGAAATTGATCGCTCTAACTCCTGAGTGATCAAATGAAAACCGCGAGGTCGAGCTTGTAGGTTGATTTGTTTTTGTAGCCACATAACGATAGTTCTTTGTAGACAGTTATGCCGTGTATTGTATACCTAGTTTGTTGCCGATGGCGTAGTGTTTTGAGTTTGTACCGCTTTAGCGAGTAAGACTGCAGACGCGAGTATTAGGTAATATAAAGGCTGAGCGTGATAAAAAGTACCATCAACAAGACCATGCATGGATAAGCTTACAATAACAATTAACGCGATAGTAGATTCGAGTTTAGAACCTGTCGTGTTAGTCCATAGCTGCTTCATTGCTGTTTTAAGTATCCTGTAATATAAGTAAGCTATCAGCGCTCCGCCAATGATCCCGTAGGTGATAAGCAGTTGTAATATTACGTTGTGGGGCTGTAATCCAAACATATGATCTGGATGAAACCTGTAACCCTCAGGACCTAATCCAAACCAAGGGGTTTCAGTTATTGCAATAATTGTTTGAGTCCAGATGGCAATTCTATTAGACGACAATTTATTCAAGCCTTCCTCAACATTATTGAGTTCTATAGAGGTAAAAAATCGACCTGGCCCATTCCAGTTAAAAATAGAAACCCAATCGGCCAGAAATATTGAGCAGATAATTAGTATGACTATAAAAATTAGATGCTTAAGCACTAATTGCCGTTGATACAGTAAGTAAGCGATATAAATTGAGAGGGTAGAAAAATAAGCAATAACTGAGCCTCTACCGCCTAACCAAATAAGCAGCGCTAGATTGACCATATAGACAATACTGATGGCTACTTTGATTGAGAGATTTCGCTGCTGAATCTGAAGTAGATAAACAGACAATATAGAGGTACTAGCACAGCAAAGATATCCTAGGTATCTGATATTGCTAGCGAAAGGAACTGATAAAGTGTTTTCATACAGTGTTGATGGAAAGCCTGTGATCTGCATGATTACAAAAATAGTGGCAATAAAGTAAATGGTACCTGCAATCGCATTAAAACAGCTTAATATACTGTAACGGTATTGAATTAGGCTATAGGTTAACGTTGCACAAAACAAAAGGTGAATGCTTGTAAATAATACTGAAAAACTCACAATGGTGTATTGAATGTCATTTGCTTTATTTGGAAAGTTAATGAATGTAGAGGCAAGCAAACTCATTAACAATAATGAGCCAATTACAGCGAATTTAGGTGCGATTGAAATTTGCTGATGTGAGCAGTGTTTTTGATATTGTGTAACACGTAAGAATAGATAAAGAGCAATAAATATCAGCTCAAACTTTGCAACGGTAAAGGCCACAACAAAGGGAGCGGATCCACCTATTAATGTTATAGCGATTGTTATGGATATAAGTAGAGTTTTAAAGATGGTCACTATTGGAGGGCAAGATAAGAAGGGTACCGATCTGATAATACTCATATTATCTGCCGCTATAAAAGGAATTTGCTTGATTGCACATCAAGTGTGGGTCAAAGCCTGGGTCTCCGGCATAATGCCGACAAAGTGCAGTTAACATCGGCATCCAGTCAAAATCACCATCATAAGTTTTTTCGGTATAAATTTTGTTTTTGGTAATATCAAGTAACACTAGGTCTTTGGAATTAGGGAGCATAGTTAACTGCCAGTTTTGAAAGTACACAGCACGCTGCTTCTTTTTAATTAACTCTTTGTAGTTAGCGAGCTTCATATAAGCTCTGCCATCTCCTCGAAGTTCGTAATGAGAACCGGTTTCAGACATAACCTCTTTTTTATCAATAAAGCTTTTGTTGATAGATTTTACCGGAAGTGATGACTCAACAAAAATGAATCTGTTATCTTGAATGTTTGTCTGCTCATCAGGTAATGGCAGGCCATCTAAATTAGCGAGTTGAGTAGAGGGGAACCCCATTTCAGAGAGTATACTCGGAACGATATCGACTAATGAATAAGTTCCCTTTAAAGCATTGGGTGTAGTTACCACCTTGTCATTTTTGAACTTCATCTTAGCCATTAATATGTGAGATTGTTGTTGATCTAAGATGTTTGTACCGTGCCCCCAGGACTTAGTATTTGGGATAGAAGATTTAGACATCTGAATGGGGGAATGTTGTGCTTGATTAAAGCTCTCCCCATGATCAGAGATAATGTAGACAACAGCGTTTTTTAACCGGCCTGTAGTCTTAAGCTTGGTAAACATATCATGGAGTTGGTTATCCATATTTTTAAGCATTTGTTTATACATGTAATGATTATAATTGCCATCCCAATGCTCATTGGGTTCAGAAATAAAGTTTTTAGAAGTATATGGCCAATGAAGCTGACAGTAATGCAACGCTAAAAAATTCGGTTTGCTAGTAGATAAACCTCTGATAACGCTATTGTTGAATGAGGTAGGGGAGTAAGCTTTACCGTAAGCTCGATTGTTATAAAGGTAGGGGAGCAAAAAAGATCCATACGGGTGTTGTAAAAGAATATTCAAAAATGGTAAATCGCCAAAACCACTGATAATGGCATCAGCCACACCGATTTTTGGACCAACTACGGTATCAAAACCATAACCATAATCGATTTGATTAAATCGGCGCTCATCAATAGCATAAGAAGTATGATACCCCTCTGATTTAAAGTGCTCAATGATTGGAAGGTGCTTATCGACGACCTCAGATGGTGCTAGATTAAACCTTACGCCATTATTAATTGGGTATTTTCCTGTTAATAAGCTCATCCATGCTACGTAAGTGCGTCCCTGTGGCGTGTAAGCATTTTTATAAACGATACTGTTTTCTAGTTGGTTATTTAAAAAGGGAGAAAGGTTTTTATCGCCGCCAAAAATGGCCAAATGGTCTGGCCTTAAACCATCGACCCCTACAATTATAATGTTAGGGCTAGACTGAAGTGTTTGATGTTTATCTGATGAGATCAGGAGTGGCGCTATGAAAAACAATATTAACAATGTTGACGTTGTCAGCACTGTTATCTTAGTGCAAAGGCTTAACCAACCTCTGAAAAATAAAAATAACAATGTGATCGCCATAGTCAACAACATTATCGGCTGGGATAAAAAGCTATTCCTTAAGTATGATGTTAAAGAGGTTGGGTAGAGATAGGAGCAAACGGCTACAACGAACGTAATGTTAGCGGTAACGATAATTAACCAATACAAATCTTGCTGAGTCGTACTTTTTAGTTTTAGAACGGGAGAAATGGTTGATATGACGATAAAAACAGACCAAATAATTAAAGTTATCAATAATACTAAAATAAAATAAATTAAATCAAAGAGTAAGCCGCTACTAGATAGAAAGTTATTATCTATGTTACTCATTGTGCTTGCCAGTGAAAGAACCGAGTAATGTTGAATTGACGCTTTAAAGTTAAAAGTTAATATTACAAAAAGTAGTAAGGTCGCAAAGGTCCTCAACAAGACACGTAGACTATAAGGGGGGGGATTCAACTTTTTATTAGTCATTATTAGTCGAGATGTCCTCTATGACTTTACGTGTATGTATAGGATACTTTCCTTTTAACCCCATAAGGTCTTGCTCTTGAGACGCGGGCCAGTCACCCAAAATCAAATATCGTTCTACCAAAGTAGACCCTGAAGGGTTATCAGATTTTATCGCTGCGGCTTTTTCATAGTTTTGCCACATAGCAGAAGTATTTACTAGTATTAGTACACCAAGCACAATACTTAATGCAAACGATGTAAAATCGTAGTTGAGAATACCAAGTTTCAATTGAATATCTCTCTTTAATTAATAATGATTCAATTATGGTGACTTTAGGTATGCCACACATTATTAAAGTATAGAAGAGTTTTTAAGTGAAGTAGAAAATTAAGAAGAAAAATTTTGTGCTCTGCACACGTAAACGAAGCTTTTTGGCTAAGTCATAAAATTATTCGTTTATTTATTTGTAAATCATACTGTTTATGTACTAAAACTATTAGATATTCGCATGGATGTTGATAAACAAAATAAAGTTGCAGTAGCCTTTATTTGTCAGTTATGGACGAGGTTTTCAATAATACTTATGAGAATGGACATTTAATTGGCCACTAAATCAGTCACTAAATATATTTTTTTCGCCATAAACCTGTCTATATGGCTTGCGATCACGCCTGCTGTGGTTGCAAGCACAGAAAGTGATGAAGGGCGTCTATTAGAGTTAAAAGCATTGGCTGCAGATATGGGAGTGGCTAAGAGTTCACTTGTACGAATAAATTATGAAGAAACTCTAGCATTACTCAATAGTGAAATTTTTCATGATGCTGAGGATGTTAATTTTGACGCCTCACTTTATCAGCAAGCTATAAACAGCAAAGAGATCAACAATGTTAGGCTAAAAATCAATGAGTACAGTGATTATGCTCGCTATCAATGGCCTAAGATTAATTTTATAGAACTTAAGCTAGGTTACAGACACCAAGAGGTGGCTAAATTACGCTGGGTTCTTGCTCAATTAGGTGATATTAAGCCTTACTCATTAACGGCATATCGAGAGCGTATTGTTGATCCATCTCTCGAGCTCGGCATCAAACGATTTCAACGTCGACATGGCTGTGAGGCCACTGGGAAGTTAGATAAGCGGACATTAGATTACTTAAATACAGTGCCAACAGCCAGAGTTGAACAGTTGCAGATGACATTAAAAAACTTAATCGTTACAACAACTAGTGCTCACGAGTATGTAGAAGTCAACCTTGCTGAGTTTATGCTACGAGTCAAAAAAGGAGGAGTTGAACAATTATCCATGCCGGTTATTGTTGGTAGCTTATCAAACAGTACCCCTTTACTTAGGACTTATGTCAGCAGAATAACCATTAATCCTGATTGGACTCCACCATATAGCATCATTGCTAATGAACTTAGCGCGACAGTCTCTAAATCGCCGGATTACATTAAAAATAATGGTTTTGTCTTTAAGAACCGAAACGGTGAAATCGCTGATGTGGACTTGGACAATATAGATATAAAATCATTTAGGGAAAACCTAAAGAGATACAAGTTAGTTCAATTGCCAGGTCATAGAAATGCACTTGGCAAGTACCGTTTCTCCATCCCTAATAAACACTCAATATATTTACATGATACTCCAAATAAAGTCTTATTTAATAGACAGAATAGAGCGCTAAGTCATGGATGTATAAGATTGTCAGAACCAGCCGTTTTTGCAAAGTACTTGATAGATAGCGAAACTGATGTAGTGAAAAATAAATTTTATAAATCAATTAACCGAAGAAGTACCTCGTATTTTAGATTGAATCAAAAAATGCCCATATATATTGTGTCTAACTCTGTTTGGGTAGACAAAGAAGGTCTGTTGCAAATTAGAGATAACTTTTAGTAGTTACACATTTGAAGGTTGATTGAATTGAGGTATTGAATATGGATAGCTTATGTTATGACAATAAGACATTAGTAAAATTGATTAGAAAAGAAAAAAACGCCAGGATGAAGCTTAAGTT
This sequence comes from Shewanella sp. 0m-8, assembly GCF_052977265.1. Lineage (NCBI taxonomy): Bacteria > Pseudomonadati > Pseudomonadota > Gammaproteobacteria > Alteromonadales > Shewanellaceae > Shewanella > Shewanella sp. 0m-8. Next base: position 126,228 of record NZ_JBRIMB010000001.1, read on the forward strand.
ATTGGCTGTACTACACTTTCAAGACGGCAAATCAAGGTATAAAATTGCTGATTACCTTAAAGTTAGTCGAACGAGCGTTAATCGTTGGATTACTAATTATCTTTCATCTGGATTAGAAGGCTTAAAAGAAAAACCGCACTCAGGTAGACCCAGCATCTTGTCGAGTAAGCAACTCGAACAAGTTAAAAGCTATATCAACAACCAAGCTAAACGAGAAAGTAATGATAAAGTGACAGGCGGAGATGTTAAAAGGTTTATAGAAAAAAACTTCGGCATTAAGTATGAGATCTCAAGTATCTATAAAATGATGGAGCGCCTTTAATTTAATTTTATTTCCAACCAAAAATGTCAATTCAATTAAATTTATGTCAAGTTAAGTTAAGTCAAGAAAAACGTAAACAAAAAACAAACAGTAACCTGATGCACATCTCTTCTATATCTCATTTGTTAATGATACCCGCTATCCTAGTCTCACTGACTACTTATATTTTATAAATATCCAATCGTGAATATTTAGAGTTAATGCTTCACTATTTATAATACAGTGTGTTACATGACTAGGTAACATTTACAGTCGATATAATTGGAAAAATTTTATGGTCTGTTTTCACATTGTGGCTACTTTTTTTTAAGAAGTTATTAGCTCTGTAGCTTTGTGGTATCAACTGAAATATGACTCATTTTGAGAGTTAGCAACCCATATTTTAGATGTTTAAACTTAAGGTTTGGTTTTTTCTGGAGTATTATGCTGAAAATCGCGATTAAAATGATACTCATTATCGTAACCCGCTCTCTCGCTTCTATGACAATACTGGCTGATTTCTCCGCTGATAGATTTTAACTAGATCAGTAAATTATTCAAGGTAGAGGTAAGGTGATCCCTTTGCTACTTTTATAAGTAGCGTTACGCGGGGAGTAAATCAGACTTGCTACCGTAACGATAAATAATTACCCATTCAGCTAATGATTTTTTTGGTTATGGATTGCGGTAATGAAAACTTTATGGTGGAGATTATTATGGATATTAAACGTTTACTAAAAGAGTTTATTGAAGATGAAAGCGGTCTCACTGCAGTTGAGTACGCCATTGCTGGTGGCTTAGTGGTTGGTGGAATGATTGCAGCGTTTAGTGATTTGGGAACTGCAGCCAAGGAGAAAATTGAGTGTTTAGCGTCAGCTGTGGGTGGGGATTCTACATGTACTCCGTAAGCTAGGTTCCCCTACGGCAAGGGGCTAATAAATAAGTCCCCTTGCGTATTTAATTTGAGGAAAGTTATGGCTGATTATCATTTACTATTACAAGTTGCAGCTTCCTTCATGTTTTTTACAATTGCAATATTAATTGATTTAACTCGGGAACGAATTCCTAACTGGTTGAGCATATTGGCTATATTTGTTGGCTTCTCTATAAATAGCTATTTTGCTCATTTAGGTGGTTTTGCTACTTCTTTCCTTGGATTTTTATTAGCTTTTATAGTGTTGTTTCCAACATTTATCTTAAAAATTCTTGGTGCTGGTGATATTAAGTTGATGATGGGTATTGGGGCTTTAATGGGGCCAACACTGTTAATGTGGAGTATTGCTTACGGCATTGTAGCTGGGGCATTAACGAGCCTATTACTTATTTTATGGAAAACTGGATTTAGTGGTTGTTATAAAACACTAAAAAGATACTGGGATTGTTTTTATTTAAGAACGTATTTTAAACCTGAAGCTGATGAAGCTGCAGGACAAAGAGTTCCTTACGCTCCGGCGTTAGCAATCGGTTGGTTATGGGCTTGTTCGGTTAACCCTGAAATTAGTCATCTCTATTCTACAGTTAGCCAGTCTTTGATCTCATAGGAAGTTGGAAATATGACTCCTACTAAAAATAATACTCAAGTTACAAAAGTACTTTCTATAGATAGTTTAACGAATGCGCTTGCAAGCAATTTAGCACCTCGCCCGATCAATATAGAACAAACAGGTTTAAGTGAATCACTACTTCTGGACTTAATGACAAAACACCTTTTATCGTCTGGTGTGTTAACTAAAGAGTTGCTCACTAAGTTGATGGGAGTGACCGGTGGCATCATTCAACAGCTACTTGATTCAGCAAAAACCTTAGCATGGGTTGAAAATAGACAAACTACAGCCGATGGACAGATGCGTTATGCATTAAGCTTAGGAGGCGAAACTCATGCAAAGCAAGCCCTATCTAGGAATGGATATGTTGGTCTAGCTCCTATTCCACTTAATCAATATTCACGTGTATGTAAGGCGCAATCAAGCCGAGCTAATCCAATTACTTTCGAAATGTTAGAGAAAGGCTTATCGGCACTAGTATTACCAAAAGATCTTCTGTTTAAAATTGGTCCTGCAATGAACTCGAGTCGTCCTGTTTTAATTTATGGACCTCCTGGCACAGGAAAAAGTTATCTCTGCCGACATTTAAATTTAACCTTAGGCGATTCAGTTCTTATTCCGTATGCATTAGCCATTGGTAATGAAGTCATTCAAGTTTTTGATCCTGAATTACATCATAAAGTTAAAAAGGAAGACATTAATACTTTAAAGCTGGCAGAAGGCAATGACCCCCGGTGGTTAAGGTGTGAAAGGCCATTGCGAATTACGGGGGGGGAGTTAACCGCGGAGATGCTTGAAGTGCAGTTTGATAGTCATAGTCGCACTTATATGGCTCCACTGCAATTAAAGGCGAATAACGGAATTTTATTATTAGATGATTTAGGTCGTCAAAAAATTAGTGCTAAACAGTTATTCAACCGCTGGATTATCCCAATGGAAGAGAGAAGAGATTTCTTGAGTCTGCAATCTGGTGAGCATTTTGAAATACCTTTTGAACTTATTCTTTTATTTTCTACTAACCTTGATCCCAAAGAGTTAGTTGATGAAGCTTTTTTAAGGCGTCTTGGCTATAAAATTCATTTTGATGCTTTGGACGAAGAGTTATATAGCAAAATATGGTTCCAGGTATGTAATGATTTAAATTTAAGTTGTACAGAAGAAGTCTTTCAATACCTATTGATTAAATACCATAAGCGTTATAGCAAACCCTTGAACCCTTGTTATCCGCGAGATTTGCTTGGAATTATATCAGACCAAATAAGCTTTATGGAGTTTGAACCTGTAATCACTCCGTCTTTGGTTGATTCTGCTTGGTCTATATATTTTGTATAAGAATTTTTGGGTTGAATTAGGAGCGACAAATGAATAATAAAACGGTCTTATTTGTCATTTTGTCTTTAGTGTTTGGGGTGATAGCAGTTTATCTGGCGCAAAACTGGCTTAAAACAAACACGAAAAATGAATCGTTAGGCACAACATCAAATGTAATCACTATGGTCACAGAGGTCCCTTTAGGCACCATTATCGAGAGAAAACACCTTGCATTAACCCCGGTTCCTGAAAACTTAGTACCAAATGGTGCAATCCTGGAGATTGCTGAAGCAGAAGGTCAAGTTGTTAAACATCGATTGTACCAGGGGGAAGTATTACGCAAAGAGCGCATAACCCCTAAAGGAGAGGGGAGTACCTTAGCCAGTTTGATTACTCCTACAATGCGTGCAGTAACCATACGTGTAAATGATGTTGTTGGCGTGGCAGGCTTTCTTCTTCCTGGTAACAGAGTCGACATCATCAACATCATCACAAGTGGTGGTTTAAGAACAGATGTTGTCCTTTCAAATGTCAAGATTCTAGCGATTGATCAACGTGCTTCAAATGATGAAAACAAGCCTGTTGTGGTTCGAGCCGTGACGTTAGAGCTCAGCCTAGAGCAAGCAGAAACGTTAATGATAGCAAGAAGTCGTGGTTCTCTGCAGTTAGCGCTACGAAATCCAAATGATACAGCTGTAATTGAGCTTGCAGATATAGAAGAAGAACTAAGTAACACTCCCGAATTATCCTTAGATAATAGTGCTCCACCAGTGAACGTTGCTCAGGTCACCACTGAAAAAAGTAATGATAAAGAAAAAGTACTATTGCTTAAAGGGATGAATGAACAAGAGATTAAAATTGAAAATTAATATTAGTTAACAACAAACATAAGATTCATGTTTTAAGGAGATTAACATGTCATTTATTCGCCATTGCAAAATTGTTTGTTTGTTAGCAATGTTGTTTGCTTCATTTGTTAATGCTGGAGGGCCTACGGCAGGAATAAGAAATGATGTTCAAGTTATACCCATTTTTAAATCACGGGTTTTGATGTTAAGCGGTCCTGTACACCGAGTTTCTGTAGGTAACCCGAGTATTGCTGATATCAAATTACTACCAAATAATGAGCTTTATATATTAGGTAAGCAGTTAGGCAGTACTAATATTATGATTTGGGATAAAAACGAGCAGTTATCAAGGATCATGGATATAGAAGTCACACATGATTTAAATGGCTTAAAGACCCGTTTGCATCAGTTTTTACCGACTGAAGAATTAGGCGTACAGACTTCACAAGGACAACTTTTACTCAGTGGACAAGCTTCTAATCTACAAAAAATGAATACTGCAGTAGAACTTGCTCAAGGATATGCTGAAGCTGCTGCTGGAGGGCGAGCACCTAGCAAAGTACTGAATATGATGACGGTAGGTGGAGATCATCAAGTAATGCTAGAGGTGGTTGTTGCCGAGGTACAAAGAAATGTAGCAAGGCAGTTTGATTCTAAGTTTTTAATTTTTAATCAGGGGTCAAATCTATCTGGTGGTATTGTCGGTGGTGGCGGTTTTGATCCAGGCAGTATCGGTGGCGTGAGTGGTAAAGGTATTTTTGCGCAATACATTAATGGCGATTTACTAATGAATTTTGCACTCGATGTCGCTAAACAAAATGGCTTAGCAAAAGTGTTAGCTGAGCCCAATGTTACTGCAATGAGTGGCCAAGCTGCAGAGTTTTTGTCTGGCGGAGAGTTCCCCATTCCTGTGCCAGGTGAAAATGGTAACACTACCATTGAGTACCGAGACTATGGTGTTGGGGTCAAATTTGTACCCACAGTCTTAGATTCAGGGCAAATCAATCTTAATCTTAATGTAGTTGTAAGTGAAGTCAGTACGGCGAACGGTTTTTCAATTTCTGGTAATACCTCAACATCATTGGTTGTTCCCTCACTGGTTAAGCGCAGTACCGCCACTACGGTTGAGTTGGCGGACGGTCAAACAATTGCGATTAGCGGACTGATCAGTGACACACTTAGAGAGAACATAGACAAACTTCCGGGAATAGGCGATGTCCCTGTACTAGGGCAATTGTTTACGAGTAAGAGTTTTCAAAGTGGTCAAAGTGAATTAGTCATTTTAGTCACCCCTAGGCTTGTTAGAGCGTTTAACCGTAAAGATATTTCCTTACCCACTGATGGGTTTGTATTACCGTCAGATGTCGAATTCTACTTGTTAGGCAAGCTTTCACATAAAGAGAAAAGTGCAAGTGCAGATGCCAATGAGACCCTTTACGAGCCTGCTACATCAGATGCAAAGCTAGATGACACCGGTACTCAGCAAAAGTACGGTCATTCACTTTGATATGAGGAGAACTTCTAATGAAATTTATGAACAATAATGGTTATTTTGTTGCAATTTCTTTTGTACTTATCAATATCAACGGTTGCACAAAAATCAATGACTTCCCAATGGGAGAGAGCTATTACCAGATTAAACAAGTACAAATTCTCGATCCAGAAGCAGCAGAAAGAAATGACGGTATTATACTTACTCTTGACGGCAGTTATGGAGAAAAGGTCATGCAGGCCTACCGTGCTAGCTCGGTTACACCGAAAACCGCTAACAGTATAGGGTCAATAACTGCAGGTAATTCGAGTAGTAATTGATCTGAGGCGACAGTGATGAGTGTTAAGAGTGCTAATTTATTTTCATCTCGTTTGTTTTGTAAAAAACAATCAGGTGCTATTTTGGTGATGTTCACCATTGGACTATTTGCCATTATTGCAATGGCTACGTTAGCTTTAGATAGCAGCCATATGCTGCTCAATAAAGGACGGCTACAAAATGCAGTCGACTCAGCAGCGTTAAGTGCTGCTAAAAAGCTGCAAGATGGTGGCTCACTTGTTGAAGCGAGGCAAACTGTTATTGCGATATTATCCCAGAACCTTAGCCATGGTGAAAACAAAGAAATTCAAGATGTTGTCACACTTTCAATCCCTGATTATGGTGCTACTCAAGTGACAGAGCATGTCAGTGTTGAGTTTTCAGCATTACCGGACCCATTTACTCCGAACGATGATGAAACCTATGAATATGTTCGGGTGAGTGTAGAAGAGGTAGCATTAGATAATTTTTTGGCCCAAATATTTAACTTTGACAAAAAAGTAAGAGCGTCAGCTATCGCAGGTAGAAGCACTGACATTGAGTGTTTAAATCAAGTAGTACCTATCTTAGCCTGTGCTAACACTGATCCTGACGTCGAAAACTTTGGTATGGTTCCAGGGAATTTAACTGTGTTGAAAACAGGTTCAAGTCAAGATCCAAGCTTGGGTCCGGGTAATTTTCAGTTATTGGATTTAGAGGGATCAGGTGGTAAAGGCGTTAATTTTGGATTAGCGGGTGAGTATTCTCCCGGCTCTTGTGTATCTGTAGGGCAAACGGTGGATACTGAACCCGGTAACAAAGTTGGTCCAACTGATGGTATTAATACGCGCTTCGGTGAATGGGGGGGGCAGCTTAACAAAATTGATCATCCTCGAGACGCTAACACTTGTTATGGGGATATATTGACGATTGATGCAAGTAGTAATATTACTAACCAAACATTTGATAACTACTATTCATATGCTGACTATGTTAATAATACTAAAAAATTATTTTGCGGAATTAATGACATTAAAGAACCTTCAAGTGAGTTTAAGTCAGATAGACGAAAACTATCTGTAGTTATAGGTAATTGTGATGGCAAAATTAATGGTAAGAATAAAGTAGAAGTACTAGCGATAGGTTGTTTTTTTCTGACTCAACCAGCAACAGCTGAAGCAGACAATGGTAATGGTAATGGTAATGGTAATGGTCAGAAATCATATATTATTGGTGAGTATATTTCTGAATGCACCTCTACAGGTAATGCTTCATTAGATCCAGATTTTGATAGTGATAACTTCACTATTGTCTTATACCGAGATCTAGATAGTCCTGATTCTTAGGAGGCCTTATGTTTATAAAAAAGCAAAACGGGATAGCGGTTATTGAGTTCACTTTAGTTTTACCAATATTAGTGTTAATTATTTTTGTTACCGTAGAGTTTGGTCGTCTGTTATATCAATATAGTGAGTTAACAAGAATGGCTCGAAGCGCAGGGCGTTTTATCTCAAATACCGCAATTGTTAATACTACTGGTAATTTGCCTGATGTATTATCCGATGTAAATTGTGACTTTTGCATTACAAAAATGAAGCGAGTGCTGTTAAGTGGCGATACGATAAATACATCATCTAACCTCGACGGACTTTCTGCCACTGACATTACTGTTACTGAGTACCCTGCAGATAGTGGGATCTTAGTCGTAAATGTTAGCTATGATTGGACACCGCTTTTTGCAGAGAAACTGAATACACTCTCTTTTGGTAATGATATTGATCTCAGCTTTAATTTAAACGCAAGTTATGCGGTTACTGCTTTATGAAAAAACAAGCAATGAAAAAACAACGTGGTGTTTATGTTATCGAGTTTACTCTCGTCGCGGCTGTTTTTTTTGTGTTGCTGTTTGCGGCTATTGAGTTTGGCAGATTATTGTTTACCTATAATGTGCTTCATGAAGCATCTAGAAGGGCTGCGAGACTCGCAAGCGTATGTCAGGTTAGTAGTGATATAAACTCTATTTCTCTTTTTAATGATGCCGCTATTCTCCCAAATTTGAGCGCAAGCAATTTAACCATAAGTTATTTAGCCTACGACGGTACTGTTGCAACAGGCATTGATATCGATCTTGTAAGGGCTGAAATTAATAACTACCAGCACCAGTTTTTAGTACCTGGACTATATCGGACAATTAACTCCCCAACTTTTTCTACCACATTACCTCGTGAAAGCCTTGGTGTATTTAAAGGAGGAACAACAGATTGTAGTTTATAAGAAAAATATAAAAACAATGTAGGAATATTGTCTATAGTCAATATAGCGATAAAAAATTTAAGGGAGGTAAGGTGCAAAATGGATAAGTCGCTTGAGCTATGTGTCTCTAATAATAACCAAGAGCAACAAAAACCAATGCATATAAGTTTACCTTTTCCTATTGAGGCGATTGTTGTCAGTAATGGAGTTCAATCTCTAGATTGGCTAAAACAAAGCTTGTTATATATTGATAACTTGAAAGCCAAAGCATCTTGTTATTTGGAACCCTATTTAGCACAAGAACAAAACCAGTTTAATTTAGTGATTTTGTTGTTGCCTAATGACGAGGCTGAGGCGCAAACGGCATTAGCTTATGCATCAAATTTTGACTGTGATATCGTTTTAATCGGTGTAAATACTCCTCAAAATATTTTACGCCTTGCTTTTCAATACGAAGTCACTGACTTTGTGCCATACGGTGTTCCTAGTGACGAACTTCTTACATCAATAACAAAAATATCTAACCGTTTGGTTGAACAGGCAGACTTAGCGCCTGTTATCGCAGTGCTTAATGGTAAGTCGGGCTCTGGTGCAAGTTTTATATGTGCAAGTTTGGCTGATATTGTCGCGCAAAAAAGTGGCAGTGATGTTGCCATGTTGGACTTAGATCTTCATCAAGGCACGCTGTCCCATATGCTAGGGCGCGACTCAAAATATTCGGTTTGTGATGTTTTAAGCTCAATTCAGGAACTTGATGAAGTCGCTTTGAAAAGTACCATGACTAAGAAGGGGAATTTAAGCTTACTTGCTGCTAAGCCATTTGAGCTTTTAATGTTAGAGAAAAAAGTCGACTTTACACAAATTAAAGGCCTTATCTGGAAGTATCGTCATTTTTATAAGCAAGTGATTTTAGATTTTTCAAGAGGACCGGAGGAATGGAACTATGAACTTCTTTCTGACGCGACTATTTTATTGATCACCCAGCAAAATATTATGCACCTTCAGCAAACGAAGGAGCTTGTTGCTCAATTGACGAAAGAGTTAGGGATTTCAATTGATAGCATTCATTTAGTGGTTAATCGCTACGATAAGCATTCTAGTATATCGCTTTCAGATATTAAAGAGGCGATCGGAGTTGAGAGCATTGCAACCATTGTTAATGATTATAAGTTATCAAGCGAATGTGTTGAGTTGGGAAAACCAATTACTGAATTGGCAAAAAAGCAAAAAATTGTACTCGATATAACATACTTAGCAGATAAGTTTTTACCTAGTAGCCAACAAGAAAATGACAACAAGAAAGGGTTTTGGAAACGGATATTAGGGGGGTAATATGGATATTAATCAGCACGATAGTAAGCTTTATGAATTTCAACCTTTAACGCTAGAAGAACAAAGTATTAAAGTTACGCTTTATGAGAAGTTATTGAGCGTAATGGATCTGTCCTTAATTGAAACCGTATCAAAAGAGCAAGCTCAACTTCAAATAAGTGAGATAAGTGATCAAATTTTAAGTGACCTTAACTTACCAATTAATTTATCGACTAGAAAGCGGATCATCAACCTTATCATTGATGAAGTTCTTGGTTTAGGCCCATTAGAAACACTGCTAGCAGACCCGTCTATTTCCGATATTCTGGTTAATTCTTTTGACCGAGTTTATGTTGAACGCCACGGTAAGCTTGAACCTGTCGATATTAAGTTTCACAGTAACGCACATCTTTTAAATATCATCGATAGAATTGTTTCAAGCGTAGGAAGACGGATTGATGAGTCTTCCCCTATGGTTGATGCAAGGCTTGCTGATGGCTCTCGTGTTAATGCCATTATTCCCCCTCTTGCATTAGATGGTCCCTCACTTTCAATCAGACGATTCTCTGTTGATAAACTAAATGCAAAGCAGCTTATTAATATTGGTTCGGTCACAGAGTCTATGATTGAGCTCCTCAAAGGGGGCGTGAAGGGAAAGCTAAATATATTAGTATCAGGTGGTACGGGTAGCGGTAAAACAACGTTACTTAATATGTTATCAGGTTTTATTCCTCGTGATGAACGCATTGTTACTATTGAGGATTCTGCAGAACTTCAACTTCAGCAACCCCATACAGTAAGGCTAGAAACTCGGCCGCAAAATATTGAGGGAAAAGGGGAAGTTTCGCAACGTGATTTGGTCAAAAATTGTTTACGTATGAGGCCAGATCGAATCGTTATTGGTGAGGTTCGAGGTGGTGAAGCATTAGATATGCTCACCGCTATGAACACAGGTCATGAAGGCTCGTTAACTACGCTCCATGCGAACAGCCCAAGGGATGCACTAGGAAGACTTGAATATATGGTATGTATGGCTGGATTTGACATGCCAGTAAGCAATATCCGTACACAAATTGCTTCAGCAATTGATCTAGTGGTTCAGCTAGAGCGACAAGAGGACGGACGAAGAAGGGTAACCAGTATTCAAGAAATTAATGGTATGGAAGGTGATATTATCACTATGTCTGAAATTTTTCGTTTTGCACGTAAAGGTATTGATGAAAAAGGCATGATTATTGGTGAGTTTGAAGCTACAGGTGTAATTCCAGGATTCCATACTAAATTAAAGCAGCACGGTATTGAGTTGCCATATCATCTTTTCAATTGTGGCGATCCATTCGCTGAATTTTAGGGAGCTGATTAATGTTTTCTAATCAAGTTATTTTTCTCGGGCTGGTTTTTGTAGCGGTGCTATTTTTGTCTCAAGCACTATTTTTGCCAGTATATAGTCCGCAAAGAGCCAATACCGCTCTGGTTCGCAAACGATTAAAAAAGCTATCGGAAGAATCAGGTGATATTACCTACGAGACTTCTCTTTTGCGTAAGAGTCGTTTAGGTAAGTTGGGGCCCATAGGTCGTTGGTTAGAAAGTTTTGAAGTAATTGAAAGCCTAAGTTACCGACTTGAGCTTGCTGACTATAAATTGATGGGTCATCAGTTTATTGGATTGGCATTATTTACAGCAAGCTTAGCTGCAGTGTGTTTGTGGGCTTATTTGGGGGAGTGGATCGCTGCCATGTTTATGTTTGTGTTAGTTATTTTCCTGTTTAATTTCAAATTAAACAGAGATACCTCTAAACGAATGGATAAAATTGAAGAGAGCTTCCCAGATGCTTTAGATGTACTCAGAAGGGCGCTACAGGCGGGTTACTCATTTTCTGACGCTGTTAAATTAGTTACTGAAGAAATGGAGGGGCCATTGGCGAAAGAATTTAGCCTAATGTTCGCCAACATTAATTACAGTAAAGATACCAAAAGAGCCCTTTTAGCTTTTATTGAGCGAGTACCGAGTGTATCGGCCATGGCCTTTGCTAGTGCTGTTATGGTTCAAAAAGAAACCGGCGGTAATTTAGCCGAAAATATTAATAATTTAGCGAGAGTTATCCGCCTTCGTTTCACTTTTAGACGCAGAGTAAGAACTTTGTCCGCAGAAGGCCGACTATCAGCTTGGATCTTAATCTTACTTCCTTTCGTGTTGTTTGCGGTCATCTATCTTCAAACTCCAGGATATGTCGGTGAGTTAACGGGGACGGAAGAAGGTAATAAATTATTAATGTGGGGAGCCATCGGCATGTTTGTGGGTGGTATGTGGATCAGCAAACTTATAAGGATAGATATCTGATATGGACTTCCTAATTGGTTTATTTGAACAGTTTTTTGATGATCCCCAGCATGTTGAATGGGCTATTTATGCGGTCGCTGGTGTGGCTGGTGTCATGCTTGCTATTTCAATATCATATCTGATAAGTGGTGTATATTCACCGGTTAGAGCCAGACTGAAATCGTTAAATGAGGGGAACACAAAGAGCTCTATGGCCAAAGATGTTACAGGTACCTTAGAGCATGGCATTGGGGAAATGGCTAAAAAACCCTTTTTTAACTTTTCTAACCATGAAACCAGACGACTACTGATTCATGCGGGCTTTCACTCTGAAAATGCATTAGCGGTATTTAATGCTGCGCGCTTACTTCTTCTCCTGCTCGGTGCTGTAGTGTCTGTTGTGCTACTAAATATTTTCCCCGAAATAACAGGTATTTGGATCATATATATTTTCTGCCTATTTATTGGTGGGGCATTTATTTTACCATCAATGGTGTTACAAACACTTGCCAACAGACGAATGCGCAGATTACGGATTGGTTTTCCTGATGCGTTAGACCTGCTTGTGGTGTGTTGTGAGGCTGGCTTAGGCTTAATGGCGGCGATGCAGAGAGTGGCTAAGGAGTTGGCGATAAGTCATCCAAGCCTAGCGGGTGAATTAGATTTAGTTTGTAGCAAAGTCAGGGCAGGATTAACGGTTAAAGTTGCGCTTCAGGAGTTTACCGACAGAACAGGACTTGAAGATATTAAGGGGTTGAATTCTGCCATATCGCAGAGTATGCGCTTGGGTACAGGGATAGCGGAAACGTTACGGGTTTTTTCAGATGAATATCGTGATAAGCGATTACAAGCAGCAGAAGAGCAAGCAGCAAAACTTGCCGTTAAGATGATATTTCCCATGATGTGTTGTATTTGGCCTTCATTCTTTATCGTTGCAGTAGGACCTGCGGTATTAAAAGTGATGAAGGTTTGGGGACAAGCATTTTAACATGGCAGGTAAGTGACCGTTACTCAAAATTTTACAGTTAATAAGTCTTTGGGGGGGCTATTATGATTTTAAAACAATTATTAAACGTTATGGCTAAAACGATGATAAAAACATTATTAGTAATTAGCGTATTAACAATTCTTCAGGCTTGCAGTTCGACTTCAGACACAGACCAACACGTGCCGATTAAGGCTCCTGATAGACAAGATTTATTGGATGCTGGGTCACTTTCATCTATTACTAATGATTTGACTGCGCCTCAAACGGAACAGGATGCGTTAAATAAAGCGCACTCAGAAGAACAGTCCGGAAACTTAGAGAAGGCTCTGTATGCCTATATTCAAGCATTGGATTTTAATGCTAAAAATCCTGAAACTTTCTATCAAATAGGTCGGATTCATACTATGAGGGGCAACCCGGATATTGCTTTTAAGGCTTATAATGAGGCTTTAGCTCTCGAACCTAATTTTATGATGGTTCATGCTGATTTAGGGGTTATAAGCATGGATAAACGTCAGTATAGAGAAGCGCGTCAACATTTAGAAAAAGCAATTGAGTTGGATCAAGAAAGGCTTTCTGCACTTGATATTAAGCGTAAAACAGTCGATTTTTGGGTGCCTAATAGAGAGTCTCCAGCTCGAGTATATAATGCCATCGCCATTTTAGAAGATGTTGAAAATAATCATCAACAAGCTCGGGCTTACTTTAAGCTAGTATTGGAGTTACAACCACATTCGCCGATCCTGATCACTAACCTCGGATACTCGTATTATTTGACGGGGGAGCTTGCTATGGCAGAAAAGTACTTACGTAAAGCGCTACAAGCAGACTCAAATTTTGATAGAGCCTGGACAAACCTGGGTTTAGTCTATGTTCGTAAGGGCCTACATAAGCGTGCACTTGCAACTTTCGAGCAAACCATGTCACCAGCAGATGCACTTAATGATTTGGGTTACTTTTTGATGTTAGAGGGGCAATATGAGAAAGCGATTGGACTATTCGAGCGTGCTATTGATACTTCACCTAGTTACTTCGAGCAGGCGCAGAAGAATTTAAGGCGCGCTAAAGCTGAGCTGTCCGATGAATTTCAACATGCTGGTAACTAGCTTTAGATAAATAGCTCGAGTTACTAACTTCAAATAACTATTTTGAAATAACTATTTTTAAACAAGGAACTTTAGATAATCGGAACTTTAGATAATCGAAGTGCTAACCGAGATTTATTGTCAATTAATTCCCTTCGGTATAAGAGTAAGTAAAAAGCCCTAGACATCTGTCAGGGCTTTTTTCTTTATGGTTAAGTGGCCATTAATTTACTCAACGAGTTAATTTTAATTCGTTTTGCTCTAACTCTAATTGCATAAGCATCATATCCTCGCCGTCGAGCACTGTGGTATCTGCACTTTGGCAATGACTACAAATCACATTACGCAGTTTGTGCTCTGTTTTACTACCACATGCGGCACAGCTGATGACTAAAGGCTGTATATTTATCACAAGAGAAGCATCATGGCATATACCTTCTAGCTTAAAGGTGTCAAATGCTGTTTTAAGTAGTGCAGGTTCAACCCCGCTTAAGATCCCGAGCTTTATCACAACTTGAGTCACTTTAGAGGCCTGATTAGCACTAGCATACTGCTCACACTGTTCAATTAACGCAGTAACGATTGAATACTCATGCACTAGCAGATCCTCGGAAGTAGTTCACCCTGAGGTAAGTCAAGATAACGCCTGCTGCCCCAAGGTGTATTGAGCACTACTTTTCCTAATCTTTGTTCTGTTACTTGCCCAATCACCGCCGCTTGTTCACAGTGACAAAAGCGTTTCATTATCTCCAACGTGGCATCAGCACTCTGTTTTGGTACTGCGAGAATAAAGGTGCCTTCATTAGCGAGATCAAATGGCTCAAAGCCGTAAAGTTCACAAAGACCTTTGACCTCGTCGCTTACTGGAATCGCTTCTTCAACTACATTGATGCCAACATTCGATGCGCTAGCCCATTCATTTAGTACAGCAGAAAGGCCGCCTCTGGTTGCGTCTCGCATCGCATGTATTTCGATATTTGCGGCAATGAGTTGCTCAACTATCGGCCAAAGCGTTGCACAATCACTGGTTAATGTAGACTCAAGTGACAAACCTTCTCTTGCCATTAGAATTGCTGCGCCGTGACGACCAATGTCACGAGACACAATGATTACATCATCTGCTTTTAGGTTCTTTACTGATATACCGTTATGTAAAATACGGCCAACGCCTGTGGTATTAATAAAAACTCCGTCAGCACAGCCTTTTGGCACGACTTTGGTGTCACCGCAGACAATCCGTGCTCCTGAGTTTTTAAGTTCTGTGGCCATACTGCTGACAATTGTTTTCAAGTGGCTAATTTCAAAGCCTTCTTCAATAATAAAGCTACAACTTAAGTATTGTGGCTCCGCGCCCATCATCGCCAAATCATTAACGGTCCCTGCGATTGATAATTTACCAATATCGCCACCAGCAAAGAATAGTGGCGATACAGTAAAGGAGTCGGTGGTAAAGGCTATTTTTCCATTAACATTCAGTATGGCAGCATCTTCCTCGCTGCGTAATATCGGGTTGTCGAAGGCTTTAAAGAATAGGTCAATAATTAAACGGCTCATCTCTTTGCCACCACCACCGTGGCTGAGCTGTACTCGCTTCTTGCTATTTAATTCGCTCATTAAATGACTCCATTATATCGATAATACGCATTACAAGCACCTTCAGAGCTGACCATACAACTACCTAGTGGCGTCTCGGGGCTACACCCTCGGCCAAAGACTTTACAGTCTTTGGGTTTACACAGTCCTCTCAAAATATCACCACACAGGCAAGCTTTATGATCGTCTATTTCTTGAGTCGGTAATTGTTTAGCGTAAATTCGCTCGGCATCTCTATGAGCAAATTCTTCTTTTAACATGAGCGCAGAGTCAGCAATCGGCCCAAGTCCTCGCCACCGAAAGTGTGGCCTAAGCGTTAAGTAGTGATTAACCATAGCTTGCGCGGTTAGATTGCCGTCTTCAGAAACAGAGCGGCTATATTGGTTTTCAAGTTGTGTACTAGAGGCTACTTTCTGGCGAACAATCATTAAGATAGATTGCATGACATCAACCGGTTCAAAGCCAGATATGACCAAAGGAGTGTGGTAATTATCCACCGTAGGACGATAAACCTTTGCACCGCTGATAACGCTAACATGAGCTGGGCCAATGAATGCGTTAACCTTAACGTTGGGATCCGCCATTACGGCATCAATGGCTGGTGGCACAAGTACGTGATTAATATGAAAGAGCAGGTTATTAATATGTCGTTTTTCTGCTTGGTCAATCAGTACCGCAGTCATTGGTGTAGAGGTTTCAAAACCAATGGCGAAAAATATCACTGTTTTATCTGGATTCGTCGTCGCGATGGTTAAGGTATCTAAAGGGTCATAAATAGGTCTAATATCACAACCTTTGGCTCTGAACTCCGCCAGACTTCCCTGTGAACCAGGAACGCGGATCATATCTCCTAGTGTCACGAGAATGGTGTTAGGTAGGCTAGCCAGCGCCGCCGCATGGTCAATCCGCTCTTTAGGCATAATGCACACTGGGCAGCCTGGACCATGGATAAATTCAATATTATCAGGCAGTAATTGATTTAGGCCATATTTCATGATGGTGTGGGTATGGCCACCACATACTTCCATGATATTGATCTTGCCTTCAACCTGAATGGCTAATGAGGCGATTTCTGTGGCAAGGGAACGGATGACATCTGGGTCTCTGAAACCTTGGTAAAGATCGTTTAAGGCAATCATTAAGACTCCTTAGCTTCTTGTTCTAGCTTTTCAACAATCTCTTGATATAACGCTAAACTTTCCATGGCATCAGCTTTGTCAATCTTGTTCATAACAAAACCGATGTGAATAAGTACATAATCTCCAATGTTAAGCGGCTCTGCAATAAGATGGCTGCTGACTTTTCGTTTAACACCCATCGTATCGACAGTGACCGCATGCTCATCTTGATGGATCGATACAATCATAGAAGGGATAGAAAGACACATTAGGCTGCCACTCCTGTATGTTTTGCAAGCCAAGCTGTCACTTGATTGAGTGATTGCGGGTCTTTAACTGACACTTCCATTAACTCGACATTTGGATTGAGCTTTTTAAGCTGAGAGCGTGCTTCATCAATACTAAAATCAAAGTAAGGCAGTAGATCTGATTTAGTGATGAGCACAAGATCGGCCCGGCGAAACATTACCGGATATTTTTCTATTTTGTCATCACCTTCCGGTACTGATAGTAGAACGATGTTTTTGTGGGTGCCGACATCATAGCTCGCTGGACAGACGAGGTTACCGACGTTCTCAACAAAGCAGATATCCAAAGGGTCTAAATTTATATGGTGAAGGGCACTATGGACCATAAATGCGTCTAGGTGGCAGGCTGCGCCAGTTTGGATCTGATAAGCCTCAATACCTTTAGCTTTGAGTCTATCGGCATCTCTAGATGTTTCTAAATCACCCTCAATGACCGCATATTTAAGGTAAGTATGTTCATGTAAATGTTCAAGAAGCGTGGTTTTTCCACTTCCAGGGCTACTCATTATGTTAAAAGCTGCCACTCCTTTGGCATCGAAGTGATCGCGATTATGCTGAGCTTCAATATCATTCTTATCCAAGATTTTGTGGATAACAGACAGTGTTGTTTTGTCATTAAGTTGCGGATTACTTGCGATATTATCGTCAACTTTAGAGTGCGAATGATCCGATGTTAAAAGGTGATCGTGACGGGTGATAGAACAGCCACAGTCTTGGCACATAGGTAACTCCGTTTATTGGTATGTTGTCTCATTGTCGGTTACGCATGGCTAATCGACCTTGATGTAAATCAGCTTTGCTTCTATTTATTTGTGATGTTGCTCGCATTTTCTCTAGGGGTGTGAATAGCGTGCCATAACTGGCCGAGGGAGATCCCCCCATCATTAATTGGGACGTTGTGGCTTGAAAGTAGGAGGTTTCCCTGTGCGGTTAACCGTTTCTCGCAACGCTCAAGCAGATAACGGTTTTGAAATACCCCGCCACAAAGTACGATAGGAGTATCGAGGTAGCCTTTAGCGTATGTACATACCCAATGGCATAAGGTGTCCATGAAAGTCTTTGCAATTAACCCTATGCGCTGCTGATTAAGGGGCGAATGTGTCACTGCGATAACAATCTGTTGCAACAGAGCTGCGCTATCCCAGAGTGAAGTAGATTGTTCAATATTTTTCAACCCTGTATTTAAGCCAGTATAATTCGAGCCTGCATTAATCAAGTCAGTATTGGTCGTCACACTGTTGGCAGCCGTTTCGATTAGCATTCCAGCCTGGCCTTCATACTGTATATGTGTAACTAGCCCGAGTGCCACGGCCACTGCATCAAATAGCCGTCCTACTGAAGAGGTCCTAATACAGCTGTTTGTCTGCCATATCTTAACTAAATTATTAAATGTTGCAGGAGGTAGTGCATTTATTGCTGGAATATTGAGGTTCATAATCTCTTGCGATGAATATTTTTCAAGTAAGATTGCCAGTAAAACTCTTACTGGTTGCTTGATAGCCTGTTCACCTCCAATAAGCGCAAAGCTTTTAACGCTGTTGATACGTTGATACTGATTAATATTACAATGCAGCACTTCTCCGCCCCATAAAGTATTGTCATCACCTAAACCTATTCCATCAAAGCTAAAGCCTAGCACCGGCGTTGTGAGCTTATTGGCAGCCATTACGCTTAACACGTGAGCATAGTGGTGTTGCAATGAGCTTGTTTTGTTTATGGCTTGCGACAAAGCCCATCGACTGGTGGTGTAATCAGGGTGGCTATCGTGGACTAATTGGCTGGGAATAAATCCGTATAATCGAGAGAAGGTATCGAGGGTGTGGTGAAAGTATTCTTCAGCTTCTATCGATACCAGATCGCCGATGTGAGGGCTAAGAAACAGGTTGTGATTAAAGCCAAAGCAAATCGTGTTTTTTTGCTGAGCTCCAAGTGCAAGAATGCTTTCTGTTAGAGGTTGATCACTATAAAAAGAAAGTGGAGCATAGCCTCTTGCTAAGCGAAGCACTTGTTGTTTGTCATTTATCAACTGTACCACGCTATCGTCACAGCCATTTAAGATAGGCCTGTTGTGATCTAAAATATTATCCACAACATGGGCAAGTTTACTCTTAATGGCTTCGCTATCTGTAATGATTGGTTCACCAGCAAGGTTTGCACTTGTCATGACTAAAGGCCGCCTAACACCAGTGAGTAATAATTGGTGTACAGGGGTATAGGGTAGAAATATTCCGAGCCTGTCTATATCTGGTGCAACTAGGTCACTAAGTTCTGTACAAGGACTGTTTTGGCTATTGAATGATTGATTATCTATTGTTCGACTAGCTGTTAGGTGGCTATCAATTAATTGCTTATCTAATTGTTGTCTATCTAGTGCTAACTTGTCGAATGGCTGTGTAGACTCAGCAACGGACAGAACACGATTGTTAGTAGATAGTTTAGTCGTTAGGTCTGCACTTTGATTAGTAGCTGGATTAGTAGCTGGATTAGTAGCTGGATTAGTCGTGATTTTACGCATCAGTGTAATAGGGCGCTGAGCGCTGCATAGCGTTTGCCATTCAGCTGCACTCCCCGTGACTAGCTTGGCTGCAGCTTCAATATCTTCAACCATAACGGCAAAAGGTTTCGCTGGTCGAGTCTTTCGCTGGCGTAATAGGCTAACACTGTTGTGATTTGTAGCATCGCAGACCAGATGAAACCCACCGATCCCTTTAATGGCTAATATCTTGCCTGCAATCAGTGCATTAATCGCATCTTCCAGTGCGCGTTCTTTAGTGCTTTGCACCGTTAGATCGTTTGTTTTAAAACTTAACTGTGGTCCGCACTGAGGGCAGCTGACGGGCTGCGCATGGTAGCGCCTGTCCATAGGGTCCAAATATGCACGTTTACACGCTTCGCACATGTAAAAATTTGCCATTGCCGTATTGGGTCTATCATAGGGCAAGGCGTTGATCAGTGAATATCTAGGTCCACAATTAGTACAATTGGTGAACGGGTATCGATAATGGCGATTATTGGGAGCGGCGATTTCATCAAAGCAGTCTTTGCAAGTGCATATATCTGCTGGCACGGCAACGGCAGCTGAGCTCTCTTTTTCACTATGGACAATATTAAAGTCATTACATGTATCGATAGTTGTCATTGAAGTGACAAGGATATTGTCGATACGTGCGAGGGCGGGCGGTTGATCTCGAAAGGCGGCTTCGAACTTAACCAGGTCAATAGGGCGCCCCTGCGCTTCAATTGTGACGCCTTCACTGTTATTGAGCACGCTACCGGTTAAGTTCAGTTCATGAGCTAAACGGTAAACATAGGGGCGAAAACCGACGCCTTGAACGATGCCGGTGATCTTTATGTGTAAACGATTTTTGCTCAGATTCTTGGTCATAGATCCTGTCACAGGTATTTTTATGAGTACTGTTTATGAGTCGTCACTATAAGTACTTATTATAAATGGCTAATATTATCCATGTTAGCCAGTGCTATTATTCAGTCTTGTTTTGCAGTCATGATATGTGTACTTAGTGTCTACGCTGTTTAAGGTACAAAGCACCAGCAGCAAGGTTTAGTCCATCAAGATCCATTAGCGTATTAGTATTGAGATTAAAGTTTTTACCCAGTCGTAGAGCGACCCTTTCGGCCAAAACTTCATTGGCAAAACTACTGCCTGCGATCACCACTGACTTAATGCTGATATTTTGATCTAAGTGCTCAATCCAATTACAAATATAATCAGCAAAAGAATCGTGCATACCAAAAGCGAGTTTATCGATATTATCCGCTTCAGCGAGCCTAAAGCTGATAATCGTGCCCAGTGTCTTGCACCAGTTTAAACTCCTAAATGCTTCGCCTCTGGTTAGAGGAAAATCAATTCTAGGCGCATTTGCTCCCTTGTGGCACATAGCGCGAGCAACGACAAAGTCACAAAGTGCAGTTTTAGTTAAAAGAGCAGTTTTGCTTAATGGCGCACTGTGACTTGGCTGAGTTGCTTGTATTTGACTTGCTGCGCCAAGAAAAACGGCAGCAATGGCCCATAAAGACTCAATATTGTTGGTAGGCTTGGTAAGTTTTAACGACAACAGTTTCAAGTAATCATCAGGATATTGAGTTTTAAATTTATCCAATAAGGGCTTTTGCGGTGATAACTCAAGCTGATGCACGATGTCGTAGCCGTTGTCAGGCATGCTTGGAAATTCAAAAAATAATTCAAGCTGTTGTTTGCCATCTAAAGAGACTATTTGACTCGTACTTGTTTGACTAAAATACAAAGCAGCCACGCACTTAGGTTTTTTCTCAGTGATGGTCGCGCTATGAAGTGCACAACTAGCTGCACTACTTACCGCTGTAATTGCATTGTCTTTATTTGTTTCGCCTTCATTAATGTTGGTTAGATTAATGCTGGGGTGATTAGAGCTGATTTCAATCTGTTTATCATGCCAAAGAGCTTTGTAATGACCAGCCACGGCATCATCATGTAAAGGTTGACGCACTGCATCAAAAATTTGTGCGTGGTTTGATGCTGGTGTTTGAATAAGCGACCATTTTGCTTCAACCATGGCAATCTTGGGATGAGTGCTGTTAGCGATATAAAGGTAATCGACACCTTGTTGTCTAAGAATTTCGCAGATAACCAACAATAAGCGTGAGTTTGCAAAACTGATTTCATATAAGGGTTGGTTTAGTCGAGGGTGGTTGTGGATAGGTCGAGCTTTAATCAATGGTTTTTCGATACTTGAGAGTGCAAGTATTTGGCTATCGTTAACACAAAAATGTGCATGTAGATTATTTGGGTTGCAGATCACCAATTGTTGGCGAGTGTCTAACGGCGCATTTGCGATAGGATTAAAACTAATAATAGGGCCAGCACCAATACTTTCGATAATACTAGCGCCAATACTCTTGCTAATGTTATCGCCAACATTATTGTTAATATTATCGCTCATGCTAGCGTGGGGCAGTGCTATTGCACCTAGCCTATCAAGTTTTTTCACTAAGGCTTTAGCATCACTTAAAGAAACAGCTTGCTGGACAGGAGAGATCCGGGTGTGAGCCTGACAACAGGGGCAATTAAATCCAATGTTTCCAAAGTGTGCAGCTTGGTTATCACCAAACTGAGGTTGGCAATGCTGACAATACTCAAGTTCAAGTTTTGCCGCTGGAAGGAGTTTTTTAGTGCCAACAGGGCTGTCAATTACAATGATTTGAGGCTTTACAAGCCACGCTGAAATCAAGAAGTCTTGAGCGATGGCATCGGCTAGTTGTTCAAGTTGTGCCTGCTCACCTTGCGCCTCAATATAGTAAAGATTATCGTGTTTTCCTATGGTTACATCATATTGATCATTTTGTAGGTATTGATTACAGAGGTGCCCATAAAAGGGCACTTCTCGGGTACAATTAAACTCAAATCTAATATTCTTCATCTGAAGTTAAGCCACGTTTGTAGGAATCGGGAATAAGGCTGTTGATATCAATGTGTGCAATGCGTTGGTGAGTGAATCCTAGAGAGTCCATATGACGCATTAAGGTTTGTTCCATCAAAGGCACCGCAGCCTGGATCTGTGCCGTCAATCCAAGAGTCATAGGTTCAAGTACTGTGGGTGTTACACCTAACACAAAGGTTTTTGGTCTGTCGCCAACCATATCCATCATGATCAGGGTTTGTAGCATTTCAACTTCATGGGCACTGCCTTGCCAATCAATTTCAGGCGGTGCTTTATCAAAATCGAAAAAATAGACTTCTCCTGGGGCAACACCGTTCGCGTTTACTGTATCAACGACGATGAGATAGTCATATTTACACAGTGTTGGAATGAGTCCTTGGGCAAGTGTTCCACCATCGAGTAAGTCGAGTTGATCTACGGGGTGGTGGAAACGATAGTTTTCTTGGATATAATTGACGAAATGTACGCCGATGCCCTCATCGGCGTACAGGACATTGCCAATACCAAGTAGCAATATCTTCATGTTTTCCTTTTATTTTTTCTTATGGTAATCGTAGCCTGAGACAATAGAGTCGACAGAGTTATGCTTAAATCGAATGCCTGACCAAACTGCCATATACACGTGTATTACCACAAAGATGATAAATACCCAGGTAAGGTAGTGGTGCCAAATTCGTACTGGTGCTAATCCACCCATCAAAGCCGTTAACCAATTAGCCATTGGCGCAAGTAAACCACCTAGACCTTCGTGATATACATTGGCATATAAGACTAGGCCTGTAATGCTGATCAGCAATGCAACCACTGATATTGCAAAGTAAGTCACGAACTGCAGCGGACCATAAACCCCAGCTTTGTCTAAATGTCCCATCCAAAGGTAAGACTTAAGCTGAGTGATCCAGCTTTTTACACTCATGACATCTTTAAACGAACGACGCTCGATATCACTCTTACCAAAAAAGAACAGGTAAGCGCGCACTATTGTTATCGCGACTAACAAAAAGCCAAAGATCTGGTGAGCAGCACGAATATACCCTTGCACTAATATGTCAGAACTTTCTGGCGCGACTAAAAATGGCCAGGAAATATAAAAACCAGTGACAATGAGTACAAAAATGGCTAAGGCTCTTAGCCAGTGGAATATTCTTATCGCAGCACCAAAAATCAGTTCCCTTTGGTAGAGCGCAGATTGAGTTGCCATGTTATCCCCCTTGATTAGAATCCGTTGGGATCAATTTTAAATTCACCGAGGTTTTGCCCTTTGTAGTCCATGACATGCACTGCGCACGCCATACAAGGATCAAATGAGTGAATTATGCGGATAACCTCTAAAGGTTTGGTTGGATCTTCAAGCTGTAAGCCAATAAGCGAGGCTTCATACGGTCCCATTTTTCCTTCGGCATCAATGGGCCCGGCATTCCAAGTCGTTGGTACTACCGCTTGATAGTTTTCAACTTTGCCATCTTTAATTCGGATCCAGTGACTGAGCATTCCTCGCGGCGCTTCGATCATGGCATGACCCACGTACTCTTTGCTTGAATCGATCTCCGGTTTCACGTAAGTAGTTTCATCTGACAGCATATTGGTTAACATGGCATCGAAGGTTTTAAGGCCTTCTTGTGCAACGATTACCGTTTGCAACATACGTGCTGCGGTGCGGCCGAGCGTTGTGAATAACGCTTCAACAGGTAAGCCCGTTGTTTCTAGTAAATCATTTACTGCATTGACGACAACGGGATTACCTCGAGCATAACTCACTAATAAACAGGCTAACGGTCCGACTTCAACTGGCTCGCTGTTATATCGTGGAGACTTAACCCAAGAGTATTTACCATCGCCATCAATTGTCGGCAATTTGCCATAGACAGTTTCTCTTTCAACAAAGCCGGTATAGTCAGGAATTGTAGTCCCATCGTATGGGTGCTGCGGTGCATCGGCTTTGTACCAAGCATGGGTAACATCTTCTTCTATTTGCTGAGGGTCTAAGTCGCTCACGTTAGCAAGATCGCCGTTCATGATAACGCCCTGGTTAAACAGGTATTGACCGTCACCTAGTAAGAAGTCATCAGTCGCGAGGAAGTTTGTTATATTAACGCCACCTAGCACACTAGGTTCAGTACCAAAGGCCGCAGCGGCCATAACAATGTCCGCCTTGTATGCACGAATGATGAAATCATTAACGAACTCATGCTTCTGCTTCCACTCTTGTAAACGAGCTGGGCTCAGCATGTCACGTACAGAGGTGACGCCACCGACGACAACAGATTGTGGGTGAGGTGATTTCCCGCCAAATATGGCCAGCATCTCAGCGGCAACACGTTGAACTTCTAGCGCTTTAAGGTAGTGAGATAGGGCGATTAGATTCTGCTCTGGTGTAAACCTATAGGTGCCGTTGCCCCAATATGCATTGGCAAAAGGTCCCAATTTTCCTGTTTCAACAAGGCCAGCAACTCGCTCTTGTACGGCTCTGAGATCACCTTCGCCCGCTGCGATAGGATTCTCGGTATACTTTAACGCTTCTTGAGCTGCCAATGCTGGGTCTGCGCTCAGTGCTGAGACAACATCGACCCAATCTAAACCATGAAGGTGATAGAAATGGACAATATGGTCGTGCATGTACAGTGATGTTTGCATTAAGCTACGAAGATACTTTGCATTTAGCGGGATCTGCACGCCTAGTGCATTTTCAACGGCTTCAGTACCACAGCGATAATGTGAATAGGTACATACACCACAAATTCTCTGTACGATTAAGCCGACGTCCATAGGCGTGCGGCCTTTGAGGATCACCTCAATACCACGCCATAATGTAGATGATGACCACGCTTTGGTAATAACATTGTTTTCGTTGACTTCGACTTCGACTCGTAAGTGTCCTTCAATACGAGTGATTGGATCTATGACTACACGTTTGCTCATGATTATTCCTC
This sequence comes from Shewanella sp. 0m-8, assembly GCF_052977265.1. Taxonomy (NCBI): domain Bacteria; kingdom Pseudomonadati; phylum Pseudomonadota; class Gammaproteobacteria; order Alteromonadales; family Shewanellaceae; genus Shewanella; species Shewanella sp. 0m-8. The sequence goes on from NZ_JBRIMB010000001.1 coordinate 151,364, forward strand.
TTCAGGTTTGGCAAAAATACTGGCTACAGCATGTGCGCCAATTCCGACAACAGTTGCACCTAAAATGACCGCACCTACAGTGTCTGCAGTGGCATCAAGGCTATGCAATTCTTGCCTTCCCAAGGGTTGTTCAAAGTCAGCCATTTCGTCCCAAAAGTTGGGCTCAGAGCAACCAATACAGCCGTGACCTGCAAGCACTGGCCAGCTCGTATGGTGATTAAATCTTTCTGTCGGGCAGTTGTTATAGGTGTATGGGCCTTTACAGCCAACCTTATATAAGCAGTAGCCATCTTTAGCGCCTTGATCGCCAAACTCCTCAACAAACTCACCAGCATCAAATCGACCTCGACGTTCACAGTTATCATGTACTCGAGCGCCGTATGCCCACTTAGGACGATTGAACATATCAAGTGCAGGCAGCTTGCCAAACATAATGAAGTACATCAGTGTACCGACAATGTTCTTTTCACTTGGTGGACAACCACCTAAGTTGATGACGGTTCTATCAACCACTTCATAAACGCCTTTTGCCCCAGTAGGATTAGGGGCTGCGGCTTGAACGCCTCCGAAAGCTGCGCAGGTGCCGACAGAGATAATGGCGGCAGCGCCTTCTGCTGCTTCTTTAACAATGTGCATCCCAGTGTGGCCTTTACAACCAACCGTTAAATAAGCACCATTATTTGCCGTCGGTATCGCACCTTCAACCGCCAGTAAGTAGTTACCTTTATAGGCCTCAAGTGCATGCTCAAGATTCTCTTCTGCTTGCCAACCGGCTGCAGCCATTAATGTTTCGTGGTATTCAAGAGAAACGTAATCGAAGATTAATGTATCTAAATTAGGGGTATCGGTTCGAATAAGAGATTCAGAACAGCCAGTACACTCAGCCATATGTAACCAAATGAGCGGCACTCTATCTGCCAGTTCTGCCGCTTCTGCTACTAAGGTACTAAAAGGCAGTGGCAGGGCGAGCATTGCTGTTACAGCTGCACTCCATTTCATGAAGTCACGGCGAGTGATGCCGTTTTGTTCCATTTTTTGCTGTAGCGTTTCACCATTTCGAGGCTCTAGCTTACGAAGTTGCTCTATTCGCGCCAAACCTTGTTGATAAAGGGCTTCATGTGTTTCCATGGTTAAACCTTTTTAATTTATAAGGAATGTGTTCAACGAAAACCAGTTTAGGCCACAAAAAGCGAGTTATTGTTGATGTGTGTCAAACTTTGCCGACCTTTGAGCCATACTACACAGACCAGTTTTGGCTCACTTGAGCTAGATCATTAAAATATAACTAATAGGGACAAAATGACCCGTAACGCCATGGTGTGTGATCTATGTCACGCTTATTCTTGATGCAATATCTGACAAGATATTAACAATCTGGCTGATTTTAAGTGATTGATTCATCTGTGGGAGCTTGTTTTTGCTGGAGGTTTGTCAACGAATTGTTGCATTTAAGGGCTGTAAAGTGTCAGTGTAAGTCGACGATTTATTAGTAAAACATGTTTTAGTTAGCTGTGCGCTAGTAGAGTTTATTCCTGTGGTCTTTGATTCAGTCGACTTTATTTCGGTGGGCTATATTTTAGTTGGCTTTGATTTGTTTTGTTGGGTATCCGCGGTATTTTAGTTGACAGTAATGAATGAAAAATAAACAGGTATTTACATCGTAAAAAAGCCTCTCAAATGAGAGGCTTTTTTTTAAGCGTAAATCTGCGCTATTTTTTCTAAGCAGTTAACTTAGAAGTTTGCAGACTTTGGAGAGCGTGGGAATGGGATCACGTCACGGATGTTAGAAACACCAGTAACATAAGAGACCAAACGCTCGAAACCTAGGCCGAATCCAGCATGAGGTACTGTGCCATAACGACGTAGGTCGCGATACCACCAGTAGTCTTCTTGGCTAAGTTCCATTTCAGCAAGGCGTGCATCAAGTACATCTAAACGTTCTTCACGCTGTGCACCACCGATGATTTCACCAATACCTGGCGCCAATACGTCCATTGCAGCAACTGTTTTACCGTCGTCATTTAAGCGCATGTAGAAGGCTTTAATGTCTTTCGGGTAGTTTTTAACAACAACAGGCGCTTTGAAGTGCTCTTCAGCAAGGTAGCGTTCGTGCTCTGAATGTAAGTCGATACCCCATTCAACGTCATACTCAAAGTCTTTGTCGCACGCTTTAAGAATTTCGATCGCATCAGTGTAATCGATTTGAGCAAAGTCGCTGCTTACAAATGCTTCTAAGCGCTCAATAGCTGTTTTCTCAACACGTTGAGCGAAGAACTCAAGATCATCACGGCGCTCTTCAAGAACGGCTTTAAAGCAATACTTAAGCATATCTTCAGCAAGCTTAGCGGCGTCATCTAGATTGGCGAAAGCCACTTCAGGTTCAACCATCCAAAATTCAGCTAAGTGACGGCTAGTATTTGAGTTCTCAGCACGGAATGTAGGACCAAAGGTATAAACCTTTGATAGTGCACACGCGTAAGTTTCAGCATTAAGCTGACCCGATACCGTTAGGAACGACTCTTTACCAAAGAAATCTTCGCCGTAATCAACTGTGCCTTTATCGTTACGAGGTAGGTTTTCAAGATCTAGAGTAGAAACACGGAACATCTCACCAGCACCTTCGGTATCAGAAGCTGTGATTAGTGGCGTTGATACCCAGATATAGCCTTGCTCGTTATAAAAGCGGTGGATAGCTTGTGATAAGCAGTTACGTACTCGTGCAACTGCACCAATAATGTTAGTGCGCGGACGTAGGTGTGCAAGCTCACGTAAATGCTCAATTGAGTGGCGCTTAGCAGCCATTGGGTATGTGTCTGGATCTTCAACCCAGCCAGCAACCTCAATGTTGGTCACTTGCATTTCAAACGCTTGACCTTTACCTGGAGACTCAACAACTTCACCTGTCATCACGACAGAGCAACCAGCAGTAAGCTTTAACACTTCGTTGGTGTAATTTTCTAGATTATTCGGCACAACACCCTGGATAGGGTCGAAACATGAACCGTCATAAACAGCTAGAAATGAGATCCCAGCTTTAGAATCGCGGCGGGATCTTACCCAACCACGCACTGTGATTTGCGAACCGATCGCAAAGTCACCTTTAAACACAGAAGCGACAGATGTAATGCTCATTGTTGCTTAGTTCTCCAACGAAACGTTTTTGTAAATAATTTGGAGGTTTATATTACCTGTATAAACGCTTTTCTCAAGTGGAAAGTAGGGTATCTTCGTACCTAAATTGTTATTCTGACGACAATCATGACAAAAACTAAGGATAGTAAGCATGAATAGAACAAAATTGTTTCAGTTTATCCTGTCGGCGCTATCGATTATCGGCTGGTCATTGGCGATTTATGCACTAATGATTTTTGATAAGGCTCGGCCTGATACGGCAATTGGATACTATCAAAGTCATGGTGCATCCGTACGATTTGAATGGGACCCGACACAAACGGTGCTCCTTGAGCATATTATTTGGGTCTGTGCGGCAGTGAGTTTTATCAATATGGGGTTTAACTTGTATATTTCACGTCAGAGCCATATTAGCTGGTGGGTAAACATCCCTTTGTTATTTTTGTGCTCGTTAGCGGCGGGTTTATACATTCGCTTTGTCGTGTAGAAGGTTACGGCTTTCATTTTAAACTGTTGTCGCTATGTTCTATTTAGATTTAATGCGCTATAGATATTAGCAAGCTTTAGGTATAAAGAGCTTAAGATTCAGAATGTTTATCATGTAGAGAAGCTTAGAGAAGTCTAGATAAATGTAGCGAGCCTTAGGTTTTGAAGCATAGATGCAGCCTCTGTATAAAAATTAACGTTCCGCTCTGGTGCTAAGTTGCCGACAAAGGAGGTCGATCATCGCAGCAGTCGCTCCCCAAATAAAATGCTGCTTATAGGGAATAAAGTGAACAGGGTAGAGAATACCCTTACGGCTAAACCTTTGTGTATGGCGGTTATAAGCCTGCATTAAAAAAGTCAGCGGCACAGTGAAATACTCATCAACCTCCCCGGGATCAATAATAGGCGTAAATGTTTGTTTAACGATGCCGACAAAGGGGGTGATCTCAAAACCCGTAAAGGTTTTATGGGGCGGGAGAGCACCAATCACCTCCACATTGTTGCTGAGTAAACCAATCTCCTCTTCTGCCTCTCGTAATGCCGTTGCTTGATAGCTTGCATCTGATTGCTCAACTTTGCCGCCAGGAAAACTAATCTGCCCTGGGTGGGCGCGAAGGTGTGTGGGTCTACGGGTCAATATAAGCTCGAGTCGATTATTGACTTCATACAAGGCGATTAGTACCGCGGCTTGACGAAGGTCGTGATCTAACTCTATTAAATCAAGATCTGGTAAAGCATTAAGAGTGTACCTGAGCCTAAACTCCACCAGATCCATAATTTGTCCTTTACGATGACTCCTTAACGGAGTGTTAATATCCGACTTATTAACGGTTTAAGTTAGCAAGAACGGGCAATATACGGCTGATTTTATCAAAACTCTCCTGATACTCAGCATCGACCTCTGAATCAGCGACGATACCGCCTCCAGCCCAGCAATGCATTATTCCCTGAACACTGTTATAAGTCCCGTTATGAGGAGTCAGAGCCGTGGCATTGTCCCTTTGCGCAACTAAAGTGCGGATAGTGATGCTGGTATCCATAGTACCGTCTTGGCTTATATAGCCTATAGAACCACAATAGAGACTTCTCCTAGAGGGTTCAAGCTCTTCAATAATAGACATCGCTCTAATTTTTGGGGCGCCTGTTATCGAACCACCAGGAAAACAGGCCCTTAATAGATCGGTAGGATTGAGTTCGGGTTTAAGTCTCGCGGTAACGGTGCTAACAAGGTGATGAACTGCAGGAAAGCTTTCAACCTCAAATAAGTGAGGTACAGCAACACTGCCAGGGGTTGCTACTTTACCAATGTCATTACGAAGCAGATCGACAATCATTACATTCTCAGCCCGATCTTTTTCTGAAGCCTGTAGTTGAGCGGCAAGCTCATTATCACGGCGAGGATCAGCACTTCTTGGCAAGGTACCTTTAATCGGCTTGGTTTGAACCTCACCCTGTTTGTGCTGAATAAAACGCTCTGGAGAGATGGAAAGTAGTGCGTGGCTCTCTAAACGAATAAACGCTGAAAAGGGAGCACTATTACTCTCGCGCAATGCTTTATAAGCCTGCCATTCATTACCCGTATACAAGGCACTAAAACGTTGAGTTAGGTTAATTTGATAACAATCGCCACTAAGTAGATAGGCCTGCACCTGAGCGAATTTCTGTTTATATGCCTGTTCAGAAAGCTGATTACACCATTGGCCGTTAAGTTTAAAAGGCTCATTAACGATAGGGCTATCTTGCTGGCCTTTAAGTTTACGACCTGTATGCTTCTGAATGGCTTTATTTAATGAACCGGTTGCAATTAGCTGATTTAATCTCAGTTCAAGTGCTTCTAAAGCGTGTTGCGATTGATAATGAACCAGTTGCCAGTTTTGGGTTTTATAGTCAAAAATCAGCGCCCAGTCGTAACACCCTAGATTCATCTCTGGTAGCGAAATATCGTTTTTCGCAATGTCGGGTAGGTTTTCAATGCACCGAGCAAGATCGTAACTAAAACTGCCCATCAGCCCGCCACTAAAGATGAAGGGACTGCGTTTTTGCGTAGGATAGTATTCTGTTAATAAATCATTTAATAGCACAAAAGGATCGTGACTCGATACAGATTGCATTACATTGATTGCTGTCTGATTTATTGCTATCTGGTTTGTATCATCACTTACGTGGTGCTTATCAAACGCAAACAGCGGCTGTCTGTTCGTTGAGCGAGTAATAGTAGTTGATTGACCATGGTTTACTATGGTGGCTACAGGCTCGGCGCAGATCACATCGAATTTAGCATCAATGTGATTGGCATTCGCGGAGTCGAGTAAAATAGCCCAAGGTAAATCTGAAAAATACTCAAATAATTCAGTAGTGCTTAAATTCCAATCAAGACGCTTAGAAAAAACTGCATTTTGCGCCAATGTGTTCATCTATTAACCCTATCTAAAATGTGATGTTTAACTCAAAGTCGCGAAAGAGTATCATATTGCTTACACAAGTAATAAAAACAAAACACGTGAGCGTTAATGGTGACTGGAGTCATTCATACATCACAAAAGCTGATGTGATTTCAGCCGATTAAATAAGTGTCTGATAAAAAAGGAAGTGTCTGTGAGCAAAGAAGTCCCTGTAATCAAGCAAGCCGATCTCATTGAAAGCGTTGCTGATGCCCTACAATATATCTCTTATTATCACCCAAAAGATTTTATCGATGCGATGAACGATGCTTACGAACGTGAGCAAAGTGCAGCGGCTAAAGATGCAATCGCCCAAATTCTTATCAATTCTCGTATGTCTGCAGAAGGTAAACGTCCGCTTTGCCAAGATACCGGTATTGTGACATGTTTTGTCAAAATCGGTATGGGTGTGCAATGGGATAAAACGGACTTAACTGTTCAAGAAATGGTTGATGAGGGCGTACGCCGCGCGTATACCAATCCTGATAACCCGCTGCGTGCATCAATTGTTGCCGATCCTGCTGGTGGCCGTAAGAACACTAAAGACAATACACCGTCAGTTGTACACGTTGAAATGGTGCCTGGTAACCATGTTGATGTGGCCATTGCAGCCAAAGGCGGTGGCTCTGAAAATAAGTCCAAAATGGCGATGCTAAATCCGTCTGATGATATTGCCGCTTGGGTAGAGAAAACCCTTCCAACAATGGGAGCGGGTTGGTGTCCACCAGGTATGCTGGGTATCGGTATCGGTGGTACAGCAGAGAAAGCCGCGGTTATGGCAAAAGAGTCATTAATGGATCCTGTTGATATTCATGAACTACAGGCGCGCGGCGCCGAAACAACAGATGAAAAACTTCGTTTAGAGATTTTTGAACGCTCAAACAAGTTAGGTATTGGCGCGCAAGGGCTTGGCGGTGTGACAACGGTACTTGATATTAAGATTAAATCTGCGCCAACTCATGCGGCATCAAAACCTGTAGTGATGATCCCAAACTGCGCTGCAACTCGTCATGTTCATTTCCACTTAGATGGCACAGGTCCTGCTGAATTGACTCCCCCGTCACTAGCTGATTGGCCTGAAATTACCTGGGAAGTGGGCGAGAGTGTACGCCGTGTTGATTTAAACACTGTCACTCAAGCTGAAATGGAGCAGTGGCAGAGCGGTGATACTTTATTGCTTAACGGTAAGATGTTGACCGGTCGAGATGCGGCACATAAACGAATTCAAAGCTTAATTGAAAGCGGCGAAGGTCTGCCAGAAGGCGTCGATTTTAAAGGCAAGTTTATTTATTACGTTGGCCCTGTTGATCCTGTTGGCGATGAAGTTGTGGGTCCAGCTGGCCCAACTACTGCAACACGTATGGATAAGTTTACTGACCTGATGCTTGATAAAACGGGCCTAATGGGCATGATTGGTAAAGCTGAACGTGGTCCTGCAACCGTTGAATCGATTAAACAACATAAATCATGTTACTTAATGGCTGTAGGCGGCGCTGCTTACCTTGTTTCTAAGGCGATTAAGAAAGCGCGTGTTGTGGCGTTTGAAGACTTAGGTATGGAAGCGATTTATGAGTTTGACGTTAAAGATATGCCTGTAACGGTAGCTGTTGACTCTGAAGGCGTAAATGCACATGAAACTGGGCCTGCTATCTGGAAGGTCAAGTTAGAAGGCTAATGTTGAGTTAACACTCAACATTCGTCCGTGACGACAAACTAGAGGACATAAGTTTCGTTAACCACCTAGCGAATTGAGTCAGGTTAATAGTTTACTGACGGGTTATTCTAGTGGTGATAATGCTAGTGTAATTTTTTATATCCCCTTAATAATAATGGCTTAGGCGTATTGCTTAAGCCATTTATTTTGGCTAATGTGTCGGACATCTAGCAAAACATGCTGCCTAGTTTTAGTCGGCAAAATCAATCACAAATTGAACACTTACATCTTTTAACTATAAAAATAAGATTATAATGATGAAAAAAACTGCAATCATAATGGCGCTTGCGTCTGCAGGCATGGTTTTTAGCGCACAAGCCGCAACACCTACGCCTTTTACCGTTCAAGATTTAGTTAAAATGAATAAGCTGCATTCGGCGGCACTGTCAAATGACGGCACTAAAATTGTTTATGCCGTGAAAAATATTGATGCAGAAGGTGAGGCGACGACTGACCTTTATCTGCAAGATTTAAGCTCTACCACTGCTCAAGTAAAACAGTTAACCAGTGCAGCGGGTACCGAGCATAGCGTTACATTTGGTCCAAATGACAACAGCATTTACTTTTTAGCGGCACGTGATGGTTCAAGTCAGATCTATAAATTAGCACTCGATGGTGGTGAAGCCGTTCAGGTAACTGATTTTCCTCTCGATGTTGAAGGCTTTAAATTATCGCAAGATGGTCAGCAAGCTGTTGTAAACATGCGTGTGTTCCCTGAGTGTAAGGATCTTGCTTGTTCTAAAGATAAGTTCACAGCAGAAGCGGAGCGTGACACTACTGGGCGTGAATATAAGCAGCTTATGGTGCGTCACTGGGATACGTGGAGCGATCATTCAAGAAGCCACCTGTTTGTGGCCCAGTTAAATGGTGAGAATGTAAATGGTGAGAAAGTGTCAACAGCTGTAGATGTGACAGCCGGCCTTGATACTGAAACACCGCCGAAGCCGTTCTCTGGTATGGAAGAGGTTACATTTACACCTGATGGTAAGCACGTGGTTTACAGTGCAAAGGCACCAGGTAAAGATCAAGCTTGGATCACTAACTACGATTTATGGCAAGTGAGCGTTGCTGGTGGTGAGGCTAAGAACCTAACTGAAGCGAATAAGGCATGGGATGCACACCCTACGTATTCTGCTGATGGTCGTTATTTAGCGTATTTCGCCATGACAAAACCGGGTTTTGAAGCTGACCGTTACCGCATCATGCTGCGCGACACGGTAACAGGCCAAGAAAAAGAAGTTGCACCACTTTGGGATCGTAGCCCAAGCTCTTTGGCATTTGGTAAAGACAACAAGACGTTATACGTTACCGCACAAGATCTTGGTCAGGTATCAATCTTTGAAGTGAACACCCAATTTGGTGATGTTAAAACTATCTACAATGAAGGTAGTAACAGCATTGTGGGCGTGAATAACGACAAGATTATCTTTAGTCATAAATCACTCGTAGAGCCAGGCGATCTTTATACGATTAACCTTGATGGTCAAAACCTTAATCGTTTAACAGATGTCAATAAAGACAAACTCGCTGAGATTAAATTTGGTGAATACCAGCAATTTAGCTTTAAAGGCTGGAATAACGAAGAGGTTTACGGTTACTGGATTAAGCCTTCAAACTACAAGGCGGGTGAAAAATATCCTATCGCTTTCCTAGTCCACGGTGGTCCACAAGGGTCATTCGGTAACTCGTTCAGCAGTCGCTGGAATGCACAGTTATGGGCTGGTGCTGGTTATGGCGTAGTGATGATCGATTTCCATGGTTCTACGGGGTACGGTCAAGCGTTTACCGATTCAATTACTCAGGATTGGGGCGGCAAGCCGCTTGAAGATCTGCAAAAAGGCCTAGCAGCTGTCACTAAGCAGCAAAAATGGTTAGATGCTGATAACGCTTGTGCGCTAGGTGGTTCTTATGGCGGTTACATGATGAACTGGATCCAAGGTAACTGGAATGACGGCTTTAAGTGTCTAGTCAACCACGCTGGTTTGTTTGATATGCGTTCTATGTATTATGTTACCGAAGAGCTATGGTTCCCTGAGTTCGAGTTTGGCGGTACTTATGACAAGAACAAAGAGCTGTATGAGAAATTTAACCCAGTTAACTATGTCGAGAACTGGAAGACGCCAATGCTAGTGATCCACGGTGAAAAAGACTTCCGCGTACCGTATGGTCAAGGTCTTGCTGCTTTCACTTATATGCAGCGCAATGGTATTCCATCAGAACTATTAATTTACCCTGATGAAAACCACTGGATTTTGAATCCTGACAACCTTGAGCAATGGTATGCCAACGTATTGGGTTGGATGGACCGCTGGACAGAGAATAAGTAAGCCTCTAGCGGATTTTTGATAAACAAAAAGCCAGAATTTAATTCTGGCTTTTTGTTTGAAAGAATAACTTAAGAGCGGTTTCTAGCAGTCTTTATCATATACTCGAACGCTATAGTCACGTATTAGGGTTGGCGAGCTATATTCAACATGGCATTCAAACTTCCCAGCTGTTATATCCCTGAGCTTTTCTTGCCACTTTATTGGAACAATAGCCGTTGCCGATATGTGTCTCGGTACACTGGTGAAAACAAACTCTGATGCGGGTAAGCCAAAGGCGATACGATAGTTTTGGTTGACGATGTCGCTAGAGGATAAGGGTGCTAATGGATAACCTAAACTGACATATAGCCGAGTCCCAGAAACATCCACAAAGTATTCACCCACCAATACGTCCCAGTTTTCATTGCCTCCACACTGGTAACTACAGCCTTTAAGTCGTTCAATGTTATCTATAGTGCTTTTACTGTAAACCAATTGATTTTGGGCACTGAGTTCTGCGGCAATACCTTGTAGCTGTGTAACTTGAGCATCACGGCTAAAATCGATAAATTTGCTGGTAGCAACAACGCTGATAATCCCCATAATAACGATGACGACCACCAACTCTATCAAGGTAAAGCCAGAATCTTTTGCTGGAAGGCAGGATTTTCGTGTCTGAAGCATCTTTTAAAGCTCAATATATGTAAAGCGCGCAAGGTTAACGATCAAACCTGCGGCTAACAAGTTACAAGTGATACATTGTGATACAAGTTCGTTAAAGTGTTAATGTGATCACGTTTTCAGTTGGCAATACTGGAGTGGATAGGCATGTGAGTCAGCTGCTAACAAGAGTTGCCATCACAGTTCTGGATGCCGTTGCTGTACATATGTTCAAGCTGTGTTTTAGTTTTTCTTTTGCCGCCGTATGTGCTGAATGTTGCTAGCGTATTCTTGAGTATAAATAGGAGTGAAATAAATTGATTGGCAAATAGATTTATCACATATATTTAACTATTAATAATCAAATAACAAGATATTAAGGTTCTATATTTTTGATTGAACTGCTGATGTTGTGCCTGATAACAGCAAAAACCTTGATTAGGATCGCGTCAAAATAAAAAGGCCTGCTATCAGCAGGCCTTTCATAATTAGCTCATATTTGCAATCTAGTCCACTTCAAAAACTGATTGCCATAATGACAGCTTAGCTAAATTGGTTCATGGTGTTATCTTTACCCGATGCTTTCAGTGCCTGGTCGCCAGAGAAGTACTCTTTGTGATCATCACCCATATCAGAGCCAGCCATGTTTTGGTGTCTAACACAGGCGATACCTTGACGGATCTCCTTACGCTGTACGTTCGCCACATAACCTAGCATTCCTTGGTCACCAAAGTACTCTTTGGCTAAGTTGTCAGTTGAAAGCGCTGCAGTATGGTAAGTCGGTAGCGTAATCAAGTGATGGAAAATACCCGCTTCGCGAGCAGCATCTGACTGGAAGGTACGAATTTTCTCATCGGCTTGTACCGCAAGCTCAGTATTGTCGTAATCAACGCTCATTAGCTTGTCACGGTCATAAGCTGATACGTCTTGTCCTGCATCGTTCATGCTATCGAATACCTGCTGACGGAAGTTTAGCGTCCAGTTAAACGAAGGTGAGTTGTTATAAACAAGTTTTGCATTCGGCACCGTCTCGCGGATCTTATTAACCATTGCACCGATTTGAGCTACATGAGGCTTCTCAGTTTCAATCCATAGCAGATCGGCACCATTTTGTAGCGAGGTAATACAATCAAGTACACAGCGCTCTTCACCGGTTCCTGCACGGAATTTAAATAATCCGTTAGGAAGACGTGCAGGCTTAACAAGCTTACCGTTTTGCTGGAATACAACGTCACCGTTGGCGAGATTAGCTGGATTAACCGCTTCAACTTCTAGGAAAGAGTTGTACTTATCACCTAAATCTCCAGCCTCACTTGTGACGGCAATCTTCTGGGTAAGACCTGCACCTAAAGAGTCGGTACGAGCAACGATCACGCCATCATCGATACCTAGTTCAAGGAATGCGTAACGAACGGCATTAATTTTAGCGAGAAATTCAACATGAGGCACGGTTACCTTGCCGTCTTGGTGCCCACATTGCTTCACGTCTGATACTTGGTTTTCTAACTGAATACAGCAGGCACCCGCCTCAATCATCTGCTTAGCCATCAGGTAAGTGGCTTCTTCGTTACCAAAACCTGCATCAATATCGGCGATGATCGGCACAACGTGAGTTTCAAAGTTATCAATTTTAGCTTGAATTGCTGCTTTATCACTTGCGTTAGCGGCGTCTAGTTGACGAAATAGGCCACCTAGTTCACGAGCGTCGGCTTGACGAAGGAAAGTGTATAGCTCTTTAATTAACGCAGCGACAGAGGTCTTTTCGTGCATAGACTGATCTGGCAATGGACCAAACTCGCTGCGAAGCGCTGCAACCATCCAGCCAGAAAGGTAAAGGTAACGACGCTTTGTCGTCAGTAGATGTTTTTTAATAGAGATCATTTTCTGCTGAGCAATAAATCCGTGCCAACAACCTAACGACTGAGTGTACTGCGATGAGTCCTTGTCGTAGTTTTCCATGTCTTCACGCATTATTTTTGCTGTGTACTTCGCAATATCTAAACCAGTTTGAAAACGATTTTGTAGACGCATACGGGCTACAGACTCAGGGTTAATTGCGTTCCAAGTACTACCTTCAGCATTAATCAAGGTAGCAGCTTCATCGATGTTTGATCTGTAATTTGTCATGTGTCTATTCCTTTAACAATATGATTAGCGGCGATTGATTACGTTGAAAATATTAGTTAGATTTGCTTAAATAAGTCTAATTTATAGTTTCTATTTTCGGTATTTACCTTATGAATATATCTCGTATTGATTTGAATTTATTAGTTTATTTGGATGTTTTACTACGTGAACGAAATGTTACAAGGGCGGCGGATCAGCTAGGAATAAGCCAACCAGCTATGAGTAATGGACTAAAAAGGTTACGAACGCTATTTGATGATCCGTTGCTCATACGTACAAGCCAAGGCATGACGCCAACTGAGCGAGCACAGGAGTTACAACCGACAATTAGTGAGCTGATTATTGGCTTAGAAAAAGCAGTTCAACCTAGAGCTGAATTTAATGCTGCAGAAAGTGAGCAAGTCTTTCGTGTGATGGCAAGTGACTACGCAGAAGCGACACTGATCCCGCCACTTATTGCTCGGCTTCGAACCGAAGCGCCAAATGTTATCTTAGATATTATGACTCCAAGTGACGTCAGCTTTCCTGATGTTGAACAAGGTCGAGTCGATATGGTGATTAACCGGTTTGACAGTATTCCTCAGTCATTTCATCAAAAAGTGCTCTGGAGTGATGACTTTAGTTGTCTGATTAGTAAAACAAATCCAGTACTCGAAAAGTTTTCGCTAGACAGTTACTTAAAAGCTAATCATGTCTGGGTCAGTAAAACGGGTATGGGGGTTGGTGTAGGAATGGATCCCGGTGATGTGCAGCGCTTAGGTTGGGTTGATGAAGCATTAACTCGGATAGGGGTACAGAGAAGGATCACCGTATTTACTCGTCACTATCAAGCGGCCTGTTTGTTGGCAGAACAACAAGATTTGATCGCAACCATACCAAGTAAAATGGCAAAGCAACATGAGAATAATGACCGTGTTTGCATCGTGCCACCGCCCTTTATTATTCAGCCTATAGCGTTAACTATGGCCTGGAGCCCTTTATTACAGCACAACCCTGCACATAAGTGGATGCGCAAACTTATCACACAGACGGCAGACAGCTTTGGGCGAGGCAATTTGCTTTAAGACACTAAAGTACTTTACTGATGTTTTATTACTCCAAAAGTGCATTTTAAATAACTTTGGTGAATAGTCAGAATAGAAACGATAAATTAGATAAATTAAGCTGTTCTAGTATAGGGTGAGTAATCATAGAGCGTGTTTCTTAATGCCCTGACAAGGTTTTGAGTAGGAATAACAATCCGCAGACACGGATAAAGGAAGCATTGAACTGGCCATATTGAACTGACAATAACTCATATACAGGGATAGATGGCCTGATAAATCAGAGAAAAAGGGCAAATTATGACAGCACGTATTCAAGTTGGCGGCCTACAAGTAGCGAAAGAACTTTGGGAGCTCGTAGACAAAGAGATCTGCCCCGGAACAGGGATCAACTCAACCAACTTCTGGAATAAATTTGAAGAGCTCGTCAATGATCTTGGCCCGATTAATCGTGCATTATTGGCTAAGCGAGAGCAGTTACAGTTACAGATTGATGAATGGCATCGCGGTCACTGTCATCACGAGCATGCAGACACACTTCAACAAACAAGCTCTACGATCTCTAATCCCAATACAGCACAAATATTCGCTGAATATAAAAGCTTTCTCTTTGACATTGGTTATTTGGTCGAAGAAGGCTGCCCTTTTAAAATTAGTACTGAAAATGTAGATCATGAGATCGCAAAACAAGCTGGACCACAGTTAGTTGTGCCGGTTAAAAATGCACGTTTTGCGTTAAATGCGGCCAATGCTCGTTGGGGAAGCTTATATGATGCACTTTATGGCACTGATGCCATTCCCCAGACCGCAGGGGCTGAGCTATCAAAGGACTATAATCCTGTGCGTGGCGCTAAGGTCATTTCATTTGCTAAGGCCCACTTAGATAACGCTGCACCTTTGGCCATTAGCTCCCATAGCCTTGTGACTCAATATTTTATTGAAAATAACAGTCTACAAGCCAGGCTTGAGAATGGAACGCAAACAGGGCTTGCTAACCCTGAACGATTTGCTGGTTTCCAAGGAAATGAAGACAAGCCAACGGCTGTACTCATTGTGAATAATGGCCTGCATATCGAGATCCAAATAGACAGTAACCATCAGGTTGGAAAAACTGATTTAGCAGGGGTAAAAGATCTTTTAGTCGAAGCCGCTGTGACGACCATTATGGACTGTGAAGATTCAGTCGCTGCCGTTGATGCTGAGGATAAGGTTGAAATATACCGTAATTGGCTAGGTCTAATGCAAGGTAACCTTACGGCTACACTGAATAAAAATGGCCGTGAAATGGTTCGTCAATTAAATGATGACAGAGTTTATACCTCCGCCAGCGATGAGCGCCTTACACTTCCTGGACGTAGTCTGTTGTTTGTTCGTAACGTCGGTCATCTTATGACAATAGATGCTGTGTTAGATAAGAACGGCGATGAAGTGCCAGAAGGCTTTTTAGACGGCATGGTGACAGTACTTGCAGCGATGCACGATCTTCAAGGCAATAACAACCAGCGAAGTAATAGCCGTAAGGGATCGGTAAATATCGTTAAACCCAAAATGCACGGCCCAGAAGAGGTGCAGTTTACCTGTGAGCTATTTACACGAATAGAAGATGCACTCAAGCTTTCTCGTAATACCATTAAAGTGGGAATTATGGACGAAGAGCGCCGAACAACTGTCAACCTTAAAGAATGCATACGAGCAGCATCTGAGCGAGTGGTGTTTATTAATACAGGCTTTTTAGATAGAACCGGCGATGAAATTCACACATCGATGCTGGCAGGGCCATTCGTTGCTAAATCCGTTATGAAGCAGCAAGCTTGGATCACAGCCTATGAGGATTGGAATGTTGATATTGGGCTTGAATGTGGCTTGCAAGGTCGGTCGCAGATTGGCAAAGGTATGTGGCCAATGCCAGATGAAATGGCGGCGATGTTAGATCAAAAAATAGGTCACCCAAAGGCGGGGGCGAACACTGCATGGGTTCCCTCGCCAAATGGCGCGGTATTGCACTCAACTCATTACCATCAAGTGAATGTGGCCGAGGTTCAAGATCAGTTAAAACAACGCTCGCGCGCGAGCCTAGACGACTTGTTAACGATTCCCTTAATGGCTCCCGGCACAGCATTAAGTGCTGAGCAAAAGCAATTCGAACTGGATAATAATGC
Source organism: Shewanella sp. 0m-8 (assembly GCF_052977265.1). NCBI lineage: Bacteria > Pseudomonadati > Pseudomonadota > Gammaproteobacteria > Alteromonadales > Shewanellaceae > Shewanella > Shewanella sp. 0m-8. Next base: position 167,432 of record NZ_JBRIMB010000001.1, read on the forward strand.
CCAGGGTATTCTAGGTTATGTTGTGCGCTGGATTGATCAGGGAGTGGGGTGCTCAAAGGTGCCTGATATCAATAATGTAGGTTTGATGGAAGATAGGGCTACTTTACGAATTTCATCACAGTACCTTGCTAACTGGCTACACCATGGGGTGTGTACTGAAGAAGAAGTGATGGCATCGCTTAAAAAGATGGCGTTCGTGGTTGATAAGCAAAATGCTAATGATCTTGCGTATATCAATATGGCACCCAATTTTGATGGCATTGCCTTTAAAGCTGCTTGTGACCTAATATTTAAAGGTACTGAACAGCCGTCAGGATACACAGAGCCGTTACTGCATGCCTATCGTAAGCAGGCTAAAGTAAAGTAAACGCCCGTTTAAAGCTCATTTTTATTAGCGTTAATCCTTGGCTAAAACTCCGCTATGAATACTTATTCATAGCGGAGTTTTTATTTAATCGAGCCCAAATTGCTAACTTTTTGCACGCTTTTGTAGACGTTGATCAGAAAAAGTGTCTGCCTGTCTGGAGTTTGATTGTCCAAGCCCTAACAAACAGCGAGCGTAGCTTTAGTCACTTACCTCAATCCTCTTAGCTTCAACAATATGATTATTATGTCGATTTATGCTCTCGCTCTAAGTTAAGCTTGTTGCCCATAATTAACAGTAAAGGGTTAACCAGTTGAGCGCTAAAGCGACGGTAGTCATTATTGAAGACGAGCCAGCCATTGCAGATAATCTAATTCATGTACTCGAAATGGAGGGTTTTAACGTTTGTTGGTTTACAACGGGTAAGCAAGGTCTAGCCTATGTGGCTGCCAACTGCGTTGAACTGGTGGTGCTAGATGTCGGCCTGCCTGATATTAACGGTTTTGAGCTTTGTAAAACAATACGAGAATTTTCAGATGTGGCGATTATCTTTTTAACGGCGAGAAATGATGAGATAGACCGAGTGGTAGGTCTAGAAATTGGCGCAGATGACTATGTCACTAAGCCATTTAGCCCGAGAGAAATGCTTGCCAGAATTAAATTACGGATTAAAAAGCCCGTTGTTCTTAATGCTGAAGCCGAAAGCCGGAAAATCCTAGATAGCGCGGTAAGCAGTTTGCAATCAGTCAATTTTGATTACAGTGTAAATGGTCAAATGCTCGGGTTAACTGCAGTCGAATTCAAAATCCTAGATAAGTTAATTAATCGCAGCGCTAATGTATTAAGTCGTGAACAGCTACTCGTTGCTGCTGACATCGCGGCGTCAGCTTCATATGAACGCAACATTGATTCTCATATAAAGGCCATTCGTAGCAAACTTAAACCGTTTGATTTGTCTGATTTGATTAAAACTAAACGCGGATTTGGTTATTTTTACAGTGAGAGTCCAATTTAATGAATCGCTGGCCAAAAATCCCATTAGGGTTAAGGTTATTTTCGCTGTACTTCATATTAGTTGGCATCACGGCTTATATGGTAAGCACCACAGTGATTAAAGAGCTTAAACCGACAGTACGGCAAACAACAGAAGAAACGCTTATCGACATGGCTAACTTGTTAGCCGTTTTGGCCCAAGAGGAGGTCGTTAAAGACCAAGTTTCTGAAAGTCGTTTCGCTAAGTTACTTGCGGCTTATGGCTTACGCGAACCTGAAACGCGCATATGGGAGCTAGGTAAAAAAGCGCTCAACCATCGTATTTATATTACGGATAAAAACGGTATTGTGATTGCCGATTCTTGGCAACAAGATGTGGGCGAGGATTACTCGCAGTGGAATGATGTGTATCTTACCTTGCGAGGCCAATATGGTGCGCGCAGTACAACCGAAGATCCAAACGATCCTTTATCGACCGTGATGCATGTCGCTGCCCCAATCTACTATGACAATAAGATTATCGGCAGCGTTACAGTGGCTAAAGCCAACCGTTCTTTGCAGCCTTATATTGACCTTTCTAAACGCAATGTTTTGTATTGGATGATATTAATGAGTGGCCTTGTGCTTATTGCAGGTGCTTTGTTTTCCTGGCGGATCCATTCTGCACTGCATAAGTTGGAAAACTATGCCTATAAAATGGGCCGCGGCGAAAAAGTAGTAAAACCTAGATTCCGGGTTTTCTATGAATATGGCAATTTAAGTAATGCCTTAGAGAAAATGCGTGAGCAAATTGATGGTAAAAAATATGTCGAGCAGTATGTTGAAACTCTCACGCATGAACTAAAAAGCCCACTGTCTGCGATAAAAGGCGCCAGCGAAATACTGCAAACGCCATTACCAGCCGATAAAGTCAGCCGTTTCTCAGCCAATATAGAGCGGGAAAGTGACCGTATGCAGTCGTTAATTGATAAGTTACTGGAACTTACTCGACTTGAAAAACGACCACAACTTGAAGTCTTAGCGCCAATTAACCTTTATGAAATGATAAACGAGGTTAATTTATCATCAGATGCGCGTTTGGTCGCTAAAGCGGTAACCTGTCAATTTGAAAGTGCTGGGTTACAGCAAGGTAAAGCCAACACTTGGCATTTGTTGGGCGATGAGTTTCTATTCAAACAAGCACTTTTTAATCTAATGGACAATGCGATTGATTTTGTTAATCAACACGGCACGATAAAATGGTCCATTACGGGGGGGGATAATGAGCTTGCGCTATCAATTTGTAATACAGGCCCGCAGATCCCAGATTATGCAATGGCACGCATTATTGAACGCTTTTATTCACTGCCGCGTGAAAATGGGATTAAAAGTACTGGTTTAGGCTTAAATTTTGTTGAGCAGGTCGTCAAGTTGCATCATGGCACACTCAATATAGAGAATGTTCCGCAAGGCGTTAAAGTCACAGTGATTTTACCTCTGTCTGCAAACTCCATCTAATCTCCACATTCGCTCCACTCAATCTCCAATTGTTGATTTTAACATTGAGCTATCAACAATTGGAGAATAATCCGTGAAAAATATCCTTAATAATCAGACCGTGAATAAATTTGGTTTTGTGCTTTTGCTCTTTGTGTTATTGCAGATCCCTTTGTCTATGGTAAGTGATTTAATCTCAGAGCGTTCTTATCGATTAGAGGAAGTTCGAGGCGAAATAGCTCGTAGCAGTACGGGTGAACAGCGGATTATAGGGCCTTTTATTACAGTGGATTTCACTGAAATGGTTAACCATGAAGGTAAGACCTATTTTACCGAGCATCGTAAGTTTATTTTGCCAGAAACGTTTAATCTCAATGCGGATCTTGAAAGTGATGCAAAGTATCGGGGGATCTATCAAGCACGGCTATACAAAGCTGATAGTCATCTAACAGGAACGTTTGATTTAAATCCGTTAACAGAGATTGCCCTGGATAAGATTAAAAGCATTTCTATGGTGGTAGGTGTTAGCGATAGTAGGGGACTGATAAAACTCAGTAACATGACACTGGACGGAAACAGTATTGACGTTCAGCCGGGGACAGGACTAAACCAATTTGCCCAAGGCTTTCATATCAACCTTGATTTAACTGAGTTGTTGGAGGCTGACGATACAACTCATGCCAACACTAATATTCAGCCGCTTGAGTTCGATTTTAGCTTTTTATTGCAAGGTATGGAGTCCATTCAGGTTAGCCCTATAGGTAAAGTTTCCAACGTTGAAATGAGATCAGAGTGGCCACATCCGAGTTTTACTGGTGATTTTTTACCGATTTCATCTGATGTTTCTGATAAAGGCTTCAACGCTCAATGGGCAAGCAATAATTTCTCTTCAAATATAAGTCAACTATTTGAACGTTGTATGGGGGATACTGGTGCTTGCGCTGAGTTAGAGCGCCGTCAAATGGGCGTTGATTTGATAGAACCAGTTGATCATTACCTTAAGTCTCACCGAGCTGTTAACTATTCACTGTTAGTTATTACGTTGGTGTTTGCGAGTTTCTTTCTACTAGAACTGTTTCAAGCGCGCCTAATGCACCCTGTGCAATATGGTTTTGTTGGCTTAGCTTTGGCATTGTTTTATCTATTACTTATTTCTTTAAGTGAGCACCTTGGTTTTAATTGGGCTTATATTTTGTCAGCTATCGCCTCGACATTTTTGCTTAGCATTTATGTTGGTGGCATGTTGGCCAACTCTAAACAGGGAAAATTGTTTGGACTCTGCCTAATGGGTCTTTATGGTTTGTTGTTTGGATTGCTACAAGCTGAAAGCTACGCCTTGTTAATGGGAAGTTTACTGTGTTTCGCGATTTTAAGCTTGTTGATGTTACTCACTAGACATGTTGATTGGTATGCAAGAAGTGACAATGGCGTGGCAAAAACTGATCCTACTGTTAATGATAGCAATATGACTAAAAGCATTGTAATTGATGGCGTTGAAACCAGCGAGACTAAAACTGTACCAGCAGAAATTAACGTTAGAAAAACCACTGCTGCAAACTTCAAAGCGCCAGCAGACGATGAGTGAATCTAACGGTATCAACAAAGGCGACAATGCCAAACTTGTTATAGTTCGAGCGCCTATGGCTATTGAGCAGAGTCTTCAATTGGCTAAAGGTTTTAAACTTACTAAAGATGTTGAATGCATTAAAGAGGTCGGTGTAACTGGTGAGCAAAACAAACCCTGTTTGCGCATTTCCCTGGCTCGTGGACTGGCTAGCTTAATCTTATTACTGCTATTAATCGTTATTGCCGTCTTTGCTCGGGATGCGTTTATACGGCCGATTTTAGGCGATGTACTGGTTGTTGTTTGGTTATATTATTGCCTATCTAGCTTCATCAACTTGCCTGCTCAAACCTTGGTGATGGTCACAGTGTTGATAGCCTTTGCGGTAGAGTTTGCCCAGTATTTTCATTTAGCGAAATTATTGGGGATCCAACCAGGCTCTGTTTTGAGTGTTATCCTAGGCGCCACTTTTGATTGGTTAGACTTAGGCGCTTACTTGGTAGGCGCAGCGACTTGTGTGATTACGGAGCGTATACTATCTAATAAGCGTTAAGCGTTAAGCGTAATTTAGTCATACTAGTGCGTAAAAAAACCTAGCCAAATGGGGCTAGGTTTTATTAGTGTACTTTTGCGTACTGAGGATAAATTAATTATTCATCGCTGTAGTCGTTTCCATAGTAACTCGCCAGTAATACTTGCTTAAGTTCGGCAATCAATGGGTAGCGCGGGTTGGCGCCAGTACATTGATCATCAAAGGCATCTTCTGCTAACTCGTCAAGTTTTGCGATAAAATCGGCTTCGTTGACGCCAGCTTCTTGGATCGAGCGTGGAATGCCAATCGTCTCCTTGAGCTCATCAATTTTTTTAAGCAGTGCCTCGACTTTTTCCTCATCACTAATGCCTTCGCCTGTAGCGCCTTCAAGTTTTAAATATTCTGCAATTTTTGCATAACGACAGAGTGCTTTAGGTCTGTCGTATTGACTAAACGCTGCCTGTTTCGTGGGTAAATCTGTTGCGTTAAAGCGGATCACATTGGTGATAAGTAACGCATTGGCTAAGCCATGGGCTAAATGGAACTCTGCACCTAGCTTGTGAGCCATAGAGTGGCAAATACCTAAAAAGGCATTGGCAAACGCAATTCCGGCAATGGTTGCACCATTATGTACTTTTTCGCGAGCCACTGGCGCATTTGCACCATGTTCATAGGCATCAGGCAGATACTTAAACAGTAAGTCTAGTGCTTGTAATGCTTGACCATCGCTATATTCGTTAGCCATTACACTCACGTATGCCTCTAATGCATGGGTCACCGCATCTATGCCACCAAAGGCCGTGAGTGACTTTGGCATATCCATTACCAGATTCGGATCAACGATTGCCATGTTTGGGGTTAACTCATAATCGGCAATCGGATACTTCATACCCGTTTTTTCATCTGTTACTACGGCAAAAGGAGTCACCTCAGAGCCTGTTCCAGATGTTGTTGGTATAGCAACCATTTTAGCTTTCCTACCCAATTTAGGAAATTTATAAATACGTTTTCTAATATCCATAAAGCGCAGTGCTAAGTCGGCAAAATCAACATCAGGATGTTCATACATTACCCAAATAATTTTAGCCGCATCCATTGGCGAACCACCGCCTAAGGCGATAATGACGTCAGGTTGGAAGCTTTGAGCAACTTTGGCACCTTGTTTAACGATCTGCATGGTTGGGTCGGCCTCTACCTCGTAGAAGACTTCAGTTTCAACCCCTTGGCTTTTTAAAATCTTGATGGTCTCATCACAGTAACCGTTATTGAACAGGTATTTATCCGTTACAATAAGCGCACGTTTGTTATCGCTGAGCTCTTCTAGAGCGATAGGTAAGCTACCACGGCGGAAATAAATAGAAGAGGGAAGTTTGTGCCACAACATATTTTCAGCTCTCTTAGCGACCATTTTCTTATTGATTAAGTGGCTCGGGCCGACATTTTCTGAAATGGAGTTACCACCCCAAGAGCCACAACCTAAGGTTAACGATGGAGCGAGCTTGAAGTTATATAGATCGCCAATCCCGCCCTGTGAAGCTGGGGTATTGATTAAAATGCGCGCGGTTTTCATTCTAAAACCGAAGGCCTTAACTCTTTCGATTTGTGTATCTTGATCGGTATACAGACCCGATGTGTGCCCAATGCCCCCAAGGGTGACTAAGGCTTCAGCTTTATCCATTGCATCGTCAAAATCTGCTGCTCGGTACATAGCAAGTAGTGGTGATAGTTTTTCATGGGCAAAAGCTTCAGCTTCATCAATATCAGATACCTCACCAATGAGCACCTTAGTGGTGTGGTGCACCTCTATTGCAGCCATCTTGGCAATACTCGCGGCGCTTTGACCAACGATATCGGCATTTAGCCCACCATTTTTTAAAATAACATCTTGCATAGCAGCAGTTTCTTCGGCATTTAATATATAACCGCCATGGCTTGCAAAACGCTCTTTAACCGCTTCGTAAACCTCATCTACAATGACAACCGCTTGCTCTGAAGCACAAACTACACCGTTATCGAAGGTCTTGGACATTAAAATAGAACTGACTGCACGTTTTATGTCAGCTGTCTCATCAATGACAATTGGCGTGTTACCTGCGCCGACACCAATAGCGGGTTTACCTGAAGAGTAGGCGGCTTTTACCATTCCTGGTCCACCTGTCGCAAGAATAAGATTGATCTCTTTATGGGTCATCAATTGATTAGATAATGCCACGGATGGCTCATCTATCCAGCCAATAATATCTTTAGGTGCACCAGCAGCTACCGCAGCGTCTAATACAATACGTGCAGCTGTGGTTGTTGAATTTTTTGCTCTGGGATGCGGGGAGAAAATAATGCCGTTTCGAGTCTTAAGGCTGATCAGCGCCTTAAAAATGGCGGTAGAAGTTGGGTTTGTTGTTGGCACTATGCCGCAGATAATACCGACTGGCTCGGCAATGGTGATGGTTCCAAATGTAGGATCTTCTGATAGGATCCCGCAGGTCTTTTCATCTTTATATTTGTTATAGATATATTCTGAGGCAAAGTGGTTTTTAATCACTTTATCTTCAATGACTCCCATTTGAGTTTCACTTGCAGCCATCTTGGCAAGGGAGATCCGCGCATCTGCAGCGGCAAGGGCGGCGGCTCTGAAAATCTTATCGACTTGTTCCTGAGAGTAGTTAGCGAACGCCAGTTGCGCCGTTCGCACTTTATCTACTAGGAGGTTGAGTTCTTGCTCATTTGATACAGTCATAATCGCAATCCTGAAAAAATTTAGCCAAACCGTATTTGGCTAAACATTCTCCGGTGCTCTAAAATCCATTTGATGAAGAAAAATTACACGCAAAAGCACGGCTATGCCGTGATGAATGCCACAGTTTCGGGGCAATCTGTAATTTTACAACTAACTTAACCAACTCTTGTTGCGGTTTTGGGTCAGAGTTTTGAATAATTAATTAGAAAATTTTATTCAAAGTTGTGATTCAGGATAGAAAATCTCATTTTTTGTTTTTAGGGTCATGAGTTAGAGTAGCGCAACATTTTTTAGAACAGATAACGCCTTGGGTGCGTTGAGGATAAGACGTTGGATTTAACACTCTATGTTAAATTTTTTCTCGGCTTAGTCGCGATAATTAATCCATTTGGTTTATTACCGGTTTTTGTGAGCCTAACCAGTCATCAGACTGAAGTTGAACGTAATCAAACGGCCAAGGTTGCTAACTTCGCTGTTGTGGTGATTTTACTGGTAACGATATTTGCAGGGCAACACATACTAAATCTGTTTAGTATTTCGTTGTCAGCATTTAGGATCGCAGGCGGTACGCTGATTGCCATCATTGCGATGTCGATGCTTCAAGGTAAATTGGGTGAAGTTAAACGGAACAAGGAAGAGGGACGAGAAGCCTCGGCTATGGACTCGGTCGCCGTAGTTCCATTAGCGCTGCCATTAATGGCTGGCCCTGGTGCGATCAGTTCTGTGATTGTTTCTTCTGCTGAGCATAGCAGCATAGAAAACCTTATCGGCATGTCAATTTCCATCATAGTGTTTGGTATATTGAGCTTTTTGCTGTTTAGAATGGCGCCGATAATTTTTAAATTACTCGGTAATACTGGCATTAACGTGATCACCCGTTTAATGGGCTTGATAATGTTGTCTATTGGTATTGAAGTGATAGCCGCAGGCGTTAAAGGTTTTTATCCTGGCTAATAACGAGCTAATAGATAGCTAAAGTTGCATAGGTATACTAAATGAAAGGCACTCGATGAGTGCCTTTCTTGTAAGTTTTAATCAATGAGCTAATCAACAACAAAATAGCAGGTTATGGTCGTAATTAGTAAGAGCATAAGCTAGGACTAAAACTCGCAATTAAGCTCCATCATAGAACCCGATTTTGGACTAAATAGGTGCTGATGCAATCTGGCGGCAAACTCGTCTGTCATGCCTGAAATATAGTCAGCTATCACTCTATGACTGTTTTCTCCTTGTTTTTCACTGGCAAGCCAACGTTCTTGGGTATTGAGTGGCAACAAGCGCTCTGGATCTGAAATAAAGGCTTCAAAGAGCTCCATCACAATCTGCTGTCCTTTATATTCAAGCATCTGGATCTCAGGCTTTCTAATCACATACTTAAATACAAACTGTTTTAGCACGTTAAGCGCAGCATCAAATGCTGGCTCTAATGCTGCATTATATTTTAATAAAGGCTCAGTAAATCCTTCGATTTCATTGATTGCTATTGCGGTGACAAAACCATTAACTAAGGTGCCAATTGCATCTTTACGTTCATGATGTTTAGCAGAGAATAAGCGTTGGCTTATTGTGGCAAACTCATTTTTTAGCCATGCATCTTCGCTATTACACAGCACTTGAGTGACGTCGTTGTTCCACTGATGTTCGCTGACAATGCCCATGACTATAGCATCTTCTAAATCGTGCACCGCGTAGGCAATATCGTCGGCTAGCTCCATGATTGAGCAATCAAGTGATTTATATCGGGTTCGTTTGTGCTGACCCTCGCTGACAGTATAGCTAGACAGAAATAACTGTTTGTCCTCTTTAGAAAGCGGTGCTAATACCCAATCTAAGATCTCTAGGTCATCATCAAAAATACCTTTTACGGGCGGCCACTGAGATGGCTTTAGTTGCCTAAAATGTTGGACAGATTCAATTGATTGTGCTCGACAAAGTTGTGAATAAGGCGCGGGATATTTTAAGATCCCAAGTAAGGTTCGCCTACAAAGGTTCATGCCGTAAAATTCGGTATAGGGTTCTAGGCGGGTTAATATTCTAAAAGTTTGTCCATTCCCTTCGAAGCCACCGTGGGCGCGCATCATATAGTTGAGGGCGACTTCACCTCCGTGTCCAAAAGGAGGGTGGCCAATATCGTGAGCTAAACATAAGGATTCGATTAAACTCATAGAATCGAGTAGAGGATTGAACTCAGGCTGTTTTTGCTTAAGCTGTGCCCTAATGCCAGTACCTATTTGAGACACCTCTAACGAATGTGTCAGCCGAGTACGATAAAAATCGTTCATGCCCACACCAAGTACTTGAGTTTTAGCTTGAAGTCGCCTAAAAGCGGCAGAGTGCAAGATCCGGGCACGATCACGCTGATAAGGACTACGATGATCATTGCGTCTAAGTTTATCTTCCCCTAAACGTCTTTCATTCCAAACCGAGTGTGTCATAGTCGAACCTCAAAAGGTGTTAAAGCAGTTTATTAATATCGTCGAGATCGAGAGTGAAGCTAGGAATAAAACATTCAACAAAGTATCTGACTGCAGGGTTAGGATCATTATTAATACTGTGTTCAAGTCTCTTTTGCGCGGTGTTGAACTCGGTATTTCCAGCGCGCTTTTCTTCAAGGCATTTAAGGTAGGCACACAAGGTATCAGCAGACTTCACCAGTGCTTTATATTGCGGATCGGCATACTCACTGGTGAGCAAGGCCTGATAATCACTTTTAAACTCATCTGGCACCATTTCAAGCAAACGGTGCTCAGCAATCGCTTCAATCTTTTTATATTCAGCTTCTATTTCTTTATTGAAATACTTAACGGGAGTTGGCAGATCGCCAGTTAATATTTCGCTGGCATCATGGAATATGGCGATGGTTGCAGCTTGGTATGGGTCAAACTTCCCATCAAATTTTTTGTTGCTAATTAAAGCAAGTGAATGCGCTACCATTGCGACCTGAAGAGAGTGTTCTTGAACATTTTCAGTTCTAATATTGTACATGAGTGGCCAGCGTTGAATTAATTTCATTCTAGCTAGGTGGGCAAATAAGTGGCTCATCGCATTCCTTGTAGGCATGTATACTTCAATGAATTCAGATTAGCATAGTTGTTATACAAAAAAACGACCCGAGGGTCGTTTTATCTATCTAGTTATTATAAATAATAATTTGATTAGCCACTTAGTCCACTTAGTCCACTTAGTTCACTTAGCTTAAGTGCTATTGCTTATAGTTTCCTAAAAAGTCGCCAAATTCCGACAGCGCCTTAGTTAACTCTTCTTTATGAGGCAGAAAAACGACGCGAACATGATCAGGCTCTGGATAGTTAAAGGCTGAACCTTGTACGAGTAAGATCTTGCGGTCTTTTAACAGGTCGAGAACCAAACGCTCATCATCACGTAAGTTAAACTTCTTTTGATCCAGCTTTGCAAAGGCATACAATGCGCCTTTAGGCGTTTTTACACTCACACCCGGAATCGAGTTAAGCATTTCAACACAGGCGTCACGTTGTACACGCAAGCGTCCGCCAGGTTGTACTAACTCCTGGATGCTCTGATAACCACCTAATGCTGTTTGAATCGCGTGCTGACTTGGTACGTTTGCGCATAGGCGCATAGATGCAAGCATATCCAAGCCTTCGATATAGCTCTTAGCCGATTTTAAGTTGCCTGTAAGCATCATCCAGCCTACGCGGAAACCTGCAGCACGATAAACTTTAGATAAACCGTTAAAAGTGACCGTTAAGATGTCGTCAGAGAGACTTGCTGCAGGAATATGTTCAGCTTCATCATATAGAATTTTGTCGTAGATCTCGTCAGCAAACAAAATCATATCGTTTTGGCGGCATAGTTCAATCACTTCAAGGATCAGTTCTCTTGAATAAACGGCGCCCGTTGGGTTGTTCGGGTTGATAAGAACGATACCACGGGTTCTAGGCGTAATTTTACTCTTGATATCTTCAAGATCAGGGAACCAGTCAGACTCTTCATCACAGCGATAATGCTGCGCTTTACCACCAGAAAGGTGTACAGCAGCGGTCCATAGAGGGTAATCAGGTGACGGAACCAGTATTTCATCGCCACTATTAAGTAGGCCTTGCATCGCCATAACGATCAGTTCTGATACGCCATTACCGATATAGATGTCTTCGATATCAACACCGAAAATACCTTGAGACTGATAATGCTGCACAATCGCTTTACGTGCTGAGAATAGTCCTTTGGACTCGCAGTATCCTTGCGCACTTGGTAGGTTCAGAATAACATCACGAACGATCTCTTCAGGCGCTTCAAATCCAAATGGGGCAGGGTTGCCGATGTTAAGCTTTAGAATTCGATGACCTTCATCTTCTAGTCGACGGGCTTCTTTATGCACCGGACCGCGAATGTCATAACAAACAGAATCTAATTTATTGGATTTGATAATAGGGCGCATCTACACCTCGAAAATGCTGAAAATTTTAGCCAAACATACCTTTGACTTAGTTGCAGGCACAATAGCTAATTTCAATCGACAAATAAAGGATTAAATCACTAATTTGACGGCGTTAAAAAGTATATGATCTCAATTATCAGCTGCCGGATATTCATATTTAGATTTTTACACTGTTCCGGTGCCAATCTGGCAGTGCTAAGTTTGGTCTGTTCTACTACTAACACCATATAAAAACTAATTGATTAATTTGTTAACTTGATCGGACTTCAGTATGAGCAAACTCATTTCAGGACAAGACACAGCCAATAAAAAAGCCAGCGTATATACGCTGGCTTTTTTAAAGCAATGTTTAAAAACTTAAACGCGCTTTTTGAACTCGTTAGTACGAGTATCAATTTCAATCATGTCACCAGTTTTCACGAAATCAGCAACACTTAATGTACCGCCGCCAGTGATGGTAGCTGGCTTCATTACTTTACCTGAAGTATCACCACGAGCAGATGGCTCAGTGTAAGTCACTTCACGTACCACTGAAGTTGGTAGTTCAACTGAAATCGCTTTGCCTTCGTAGAAAGTAACTTGGCAATTTTCTTCCATACCGTCAACGATGTATGCTGCTGCATCGCCAAGGTTTTCTGCTTCAACGTCGTACTGGTTGTATTCAGCATCCATGAATACAAACATAGGGTCAGCAAAGTATGAATATGTACAATCTAGACGCTCTAGAATGATGTCTTCCATCTTGTCTTCACCTTTGAAGGTGCTTTCAGTAGAAGAGTCTTGTAGAACATGCTTAAGCTTTAATTTAACGATTGCAGCGTTACGGCCAGAACGAGTTGTTTCAGTTTTTTGAACAACCCATGGGCTGCCATCTAACATGATCACGTTACCAGGACGGAGTTCATGAGCAGTTTTCATTACACTATTTCCTATTTTAGGTTTTTCTATTTAAACGTAGTATCTTAGCTATTTTTGACAAATTGAACTAGTCGAGAAACAAGATCTACATCATTTATTGCATCAATTGGCCATTGTTTAGCGTGCTGCAACAGTGGCAAACCGACTAAATTTATTTTTTGCCAGTAGCTAGCTGTTTGTTCTTGCTGTTCTTTATTAAAGGCAAGATTTAATGCTTTCCAGCTTATCGCTAATTCTGGCGGCAGATTATTACAGTAAAGCTGCATAAAGGCATCTAATTTTATTAGATGATAGTCATCTTCTTGTGCATATATGTGCCAAATGAAGGGTTTTGCGGCCCATTGGGCTCTTAAGAATGAATCTTCACCGCGCACAATATTAAAATCACAGCTCCAAAGTAACTTATCGTAACCTTCTTGATCTGTCATTGGCAAAATATGGATTACTAAATTCCCAAGCTTTATCTGCATTCCTGCACTGAGCTCTGCAATAGAGCAGGGGAGTATTGTTTGTAAGCTATTAAGGCTCCGCCCCTTAGGAAACAAAGCATGAATCGTTTGTTGGCTATCTTGCCATGTTTCACATAAAGCGAGTAACGCATCAGACTCATAGCTAAAAACGCTAACGACATTATCTTCAGGGCTTATGCCCCTAAGCCCGAGGCTTGCAAATAAATTGTGCCGATTTTGTGAGTCTTGCTGCCAAGCATCGCGCTGTTCAAACAGTTTATTTTCGCAAATGAGCCCACCAGTTTTAGCTGTGAATCCGGGGAAATAAAAGTATTTCTTCAATCCACTGGCTTGCATCGAAGGAAGTCCGTGACAGCCTTCTACCCAAGACTCTGCACTCAGGTATTCAAGATTAAGCCATAAAGGCGGTTTTGCTGCACTTGAATCGAGTTTGTATACCTGATGGATGGCGATTAAGTTGTTTTTAACAGACTCAGGCAATTCACACGCAAAGGCCTCAATAAGCACAGTACCGGCTTGATAAGAAATCGCTAATGGCTCAGACCACTGATTGATGGTGACACCAAAATGAACCTGGCTTATCAAGTTAGGATCGAGTGCGGGCAATATGTGTGAGAAGCTTTTTAAATCATCGACCCATAAGGTGATAGCAATAGGTTGCTCTGCAGACAATTGTTTTGCAAGTCGCCATGTGACGCCAATGTCACCATAATTATCAACGACCGCACAAAAGATATCCCAACGTTCTGGGCTATTTTGACTTGTCATATTACAAAACTCACTCTATCTGCTCAATGCGAGACGGTTAAATCGGCAATTGAGCCTTATTAATGAGACAAAAAAGCGGCATAATAATATGCCGCTTTTATAGAATTACGCTAAAAGTAAATGATTACCTTTAAGGTGTGATTCTTTAGTCTTCAAGCTCAGCTAAACACATCTCTTCATAGATCTGCTTAACCCATGCATCAACGCGCTCTTCTGTTAGCTCAGGCTGACGATCTTCGTCGATACCTAGACCTACAAAGTGCTTGTCGTCTGCTAAACCTTTTGATTCTTCGAAATCATAGCCTTCAGTTGGCCAATGGCCAATAACGACCGCGCCACGAGCTTCAACGATTTCGTTGACCATGCCCATAGCATCAAGGAAGTACTCTGCGTAATCTTCCTGATCGCCACAACCAAAGATTGCGACTAATTTGTCTTCGAAGTTGATTTGCTCAAGTTCAGGGAAAAAGTCGTCCCAGTCACATTGTGCTTCACCATAGTACCAAGTTGGAATGCCAAAAATGAGCAGATCGTAATCTGCAATTTGTTCCTTGGTACTTTTGGCAATATCTTTTACCTCAACCATTTTTTTACCCAGTTTCTTTTGGATAATCTTGGCTACGGCTTCGGTGTTGCCTGTATCAGACCCGAAAAAAAGACCTACAGTTGCCATTGTTGTTCCTTTAATATCTAGTTAACTATTAATGGTATGCGTGCATTTAAAAGTGGGTTAGTCACTAACCTGCTTTTGAAGTATAGATTCGATTAGTTGGCTACGGCTGATATTACTGGCCATAGCTTGTTCATTCAAGGCGTCGTACAAATCTTGTGACACCTTTAACTCTATTCGTTTTAATCCGTTTGCTCGATCACGCTGAATTTGGTTTCTTTTATTAATTTTAAGCTGTTGGTCCCGAGGCAAAGGATTGCTTCGAGGCCTACCACGTCGCTTTTCTGTTGCAAACAGATCAATGGTGGTTCTATCTGATGTTTCTTTTGCCATTGAGTTCGTATTTACCCGATGCCTGAGCTTTCCCAGGTCATCTGTATAATCCCTTTTGCAATAAACCCGGCGCAGCCGAGAAATAAAACTAGCCAAACAATGTTTCGCCCAAACGTCGGCACATTGCCTTGCTTGAGTACATCTCTAATGGCCATACCAATAAAAAAGAAAATGGCTGCAAAAAACAGGTTTAAGCCGAGAGCTTCAATCTGTTCCATATACTGCATCAACATTCGCCATTCCTTTCTAGGCTAAAAAAAGTTGCGCGAATATACCATATAAGTTTTCAAGCGGCTATATGCTTTACCGCTTTCTGTGGTGAAAAACAGCTTAACATTGTGTAATAAAATCTTTGACTATACGGTTAAAAATGCTGGCTTTTTGAGCGTGTAACCAATGACCCGTGCCTTCGATTGTTTTGGCTTTAACCGTTGGGAATTGTGACAGTATTGCTTGTCTGTGTTCAGCAGTCACATAATCTGAATCCCCTCCACGTATAAATAGACAAGGGCCTTGGTAGGAGTGATTAAAGGTTGGCCAATCAATAATATCGGCGTAACTGGCTTTTAAGCCGTCTAGGTTCATTTTCCATATAAAACCTTGCTCTGTGCGAGCAAGAGATTTTAATAAAAACTGCGCGGTACCCTCGTCAATATCACAAGATTGCATATAGGCGAGCGCTTGGCGTCTATCTTTAATCTCTGATAATGGCATGGATGCTAATGCAGTAAAGACTTTGTCATGGCGACTTTGGTAAGCTACCGGCGCGATATCTGCAACGACTAGCTGGCTAACACGCTCTGGGTAACTGAGTGCGGTTGCCATGGCTATTTTCCCCCCCATAGAATGTCCAATAAGAATCGCATCCTTGCAGTTAAGCTCATCAATCAAGTTAACCATGCTATCGGCTAGTGATTGATAACTCATATTGGCTACTTGGGGGCTGCTGCCGTGATTGAGTACATCAATGCGAACAACGGTAAAGTTTGCCTCGAGCTCTTTGCCCAAAGCCTTAAGGTTATCAAGATCACCAAATAAACCATGAATAAGGATAACTACGGGGCCTTGACCGCTTGTCACATAATGCATTGTCTTTCCACTTACTTGAATCGAATGGCGCAGATTGTGCCTTGGTTTACGCTAAAATCCAACAAAGAGCGCACATACCCGTGATTAACGCTTAAAAAGTAAACATTGTTTGTTTAGTAAATAGGATCTTTCTCCTCTGGATCGCAGTTTTCATTTAATGACGCTTTATCAAGGCTCTAAACCTCGCTACACTGGGCGGATAATTCGGGACAGTTATGCGATCTTTTTGCATTTTAGAACACCGATCCGCTTTTCTACTTAAGGAAGATAACCGTTATGAAATATATCGAAGTTGATGAAGAGCTTTATCGACACATCGCCAGCAAGACTGAACATATTGGCGAGAGCGCTTCGGATATTTTGCGCCGTATATTGGGATTACAAGTTGAATCAGTGGTTCAAGAAGCACCTGAAAAGATCAGTCATCCGAGTCTTGAGCACTCTTCACCTAAGCCAGTAAAGGTCGCTAAAGTAGCAACTAAGGCCGTTTCTGATTTTACCCGTTTGATCGATGTCGATGCGTTGGCAGCCCAAAAGGGCGCGGTAGGGCGTTTTCTATTTATTCTAGATACGGTTTATAGAGCATCAACGACACAATTTGAGCAGGTGTTACAAATTCAAGGGCGTGACCGCTTATACTTTGCGACGTCAAAAGATGCACTGTTAAAAGCCAGTAAATCAGCAAATCCAAAAGAGATAGGCCAAAGTGGTTTCTGGGTCACGACAAACAACAATACCGCTAAAAAGCGCACAATTCTTTCTGAAGTTTTGCTGCAGTTCGGTACGAATGAAGAGCAAGTGGCTCAAATTATAGAAAAAATTTAACGACATAAAGCGTTAACGTAAAATGTATAAACTTGCTGTGACGACATTAAAAACACGGTAAATAAAGGAGAGGGTAATTGGCTACACACAAGAGAGCAGGATTGATTGCTGAGCAAAAGGATTTGGTCAATATCCCCAAACTCGTTAGCCTATATTATAGCTTAACGCCCGATGTGAGAGATGTAACTCAAAAAGTGACATTTGGTACCTCGGGTCATCGTGGAAGTGCGATGCAAAAAAGCTTTAATGAAGCACATATTGTTGCCATTGCTCAAGCAGTTGCTGATTATCGAAAGCAAGCCAATATCACGGGTAAGTTGATATTAGGTATTGATACACATGCCTTGTCACAACCCGCAGCCATGTCGGTTGTTGAAGTGTTAGTGGCTAACGAAGTTAGCGTTGTGGTTCATAAAAATGATGGTTTCACACCGACTCCAGTGGTGTCTCATGCGATTATTTGTGCCAACAATAATCCAGTAGACGGTTTAGTCGATGGCCTCATTGTAACGCCTTCCCATAATCCGCCTCAAGATGGTGGTATTAAATACAATCCTCCCCATGGTGGACCCGCTGAAGGCGAAATCACCAGCTGGATTGAAGGCAGAGCCAACGAATATCTTGCTAAGCATTTAGCGGGCGTTAAGCGTACTCCATACAGCGCCGCGCTTGATAGTGGATATATAATAGAAGCCGACCTTATTTCACCTTATGTTGAAGACTTAAGTCAGGTCGTTGATATGCAGGCGATTGCAGATGCGAAACTCCGCTTGGGCGTCGACCCTCTCGGTGGCTCTGGGGTTCACTATTGGTCACCGATAGCAAAGTATTATGGTATCGACATCACAGTGCTTAACGACAAAGTCGATCCAAGTTTTAGCTTCATGCCTCTGGATAAAGACGGCAAGATCCGCATGGACTGCTCATCACCTTATGCAATGGCCGGTCTTTTAGAGCATAAAGATAATTTTGATCTTTGTTTAGGTAATGACCCTGACTTTGACCGTCATGGCATTGTCTGCCCAGGCAGTGGATTAATGAATCCCAATCATTTCCTTGCGGTTGCGATTGATTACCTAGTGACCCATCGACCTCATTGGACCGAACAGATGGTGATAGGTAAGACTTTAGTATCTAGTGCGATGATTGATAAAGTTTGTCAAATGCACAATAAACAGATGTCTGAAGTACCAGTAGGGTTTAAGTGGTTCGTTGAAGGCTTAGCCAATAGTGATTTTGCTTTTGGCGGTGAAGAAAGTGCTGGCGCAGCGTTTTTAAGAACAGATGGCAACACCTGGTGTACCGATAAAGATGGCTTTATTTTATGCTTGTTAGCGGCTGAAATTTTGGCTGTGACCGGTAAAACACCACAACAACGATACGATGAACTAGAAGCGCAGTTTGGTAAGAGTTTTTATCAACGCATCGATAGCCCTGTGAGCCTTGAAGACAAAGCTAAGTTTTCGAAGATTTCAGCAGATACGATTGCGGCGAATACCCTTGCCGGAGACGTTATCTTACAAAAGTTGACCCATGCACCGGGCAACGGCGCTGCTATTGGTGGTATTAAAGTTGTCACTGAAAAAGGCTGGTTTGCCGCTCGCCCATCGGGTACCGAAGCCTTATTTAAACTTTATGGTGAAAGTTTTGTTAGCCAAGCCCATCTGGCTAAGCTGTTAGACGATGCGCAGCAGATTGTCGCTCAAGCATTAAAGTAACAAATACAGCAAAAAATATACTCATCAGTAATGACTAAAAAAGGCACCTTGCGGGTGCCTTTTACTGTTTATAAGCATTAGTGAGCATGTTGGGGTTAGCGCCTTTGCTTCATTTGGCGTTGGGGCGATGACTAGTAGCTGATGTGGCAGCTCGGTAATTCGTTCTTAGCGAGGTAATTCTGATGGTACTCTTCGGCGTGATGAAACTGCTGGCAAGGGACGATTTCAGTTACCACGTGTCTCGCACCCCATTTTTGGCTTTTAATCAAAGCCAGTTTTGAGATCTCAGCCAGTTGTTTCTGCTGCTTATCGTGGAAAAAAACAGTACTTCGATACTGCGTTCCTATGTCTCCACCCTGTTGATTAAGGCTAGTTGGGTTATGGTTTTGCCAGAAAACATTGAGCAAATCATCAAACGACACAATGGCAGGATCGTATTTAACTTGTACGACTTCTGCATGACCGGTTGTGCCGGTTTTTACTTGCTGGTAGCGAGTGTATTGATCCTTACCGCCCATATAACCGCAAGTACAATCAATGACACCTTCGACTTCTCTAAAGAAATATTCAACTCCCCAAAAACAACCTGCGCCGAATGTTGCCAATGCCATAGTTTACCCCTTAGTGCTGCTCTTGAATGTTGATGACTTTGCCTAGTAGCCGTTTGGATGGCTAGATGTCTTTATCTTGTTTTATTTTTTTGGCTTATGCAAGCAGAAATTAGACTCGTTGATTATTAGTTATACTATCTCGATAAAATCTGTACCCGAATAGAGGGGCAAATATGCTATTATCCTTGGCAGAATCAGTTCAGAATGCCGTAGAAACAAATGCTTGTTGCTTAATGATTTCTCGGAATATAAAGCTGACGTACCACAAATAAGGAGTAGTTTGTGTTTCACGAATTGAAACAGTCTAAGGACTTTTTAGCGCTTACCCTGGCACATCCACAATATTTACCAGAAACGTTCGAGTTTGAGCTTGATAATCAGATCCGAGTAGAAGTGTGGGACACGGGTGTTATCATGTTTGAGCCGATTAATGCTAAGCACACCAAAGATATTGTCTTATCTTGTGCGGTTCACGGCAACGAAACAGCTCCGATAGAACTGTGTAATGATCTCATGACACAACTACTGGGTGAGAACATCGCGCTAAAACAGCGAATACTATTTCTTATTGGTAATCCACCGGCTATCCATAACGGCACGCGCTTTATCGATGAAAATCTCAATCGATTATTTAATGGCGCGTACTCTCGTGGTGAGGGCTTGTGTAATCCTGAGCGGGTAAGAGCGCAAAAACTTGAGCATTATATCGATAAGTTTTTTGCCTCTCAATCAGGCGAACGCCACAGAATACATTATGACCTCCATACTGCAATTCGCCCCTCTAAACATGAAAAGTTTGCTATTTACCCTTATCGCGCCAACCGTAAATACAGTAAGCAACAGATCATGTTTCTCGAATCTTGCGGTGTAAATACTATTTTATTACACCACGAACCAACGACAACGTTCAGTTATTTCTCCTCTGAAAATTATCATGCCGACGCATTTACCATTGAACTGGGTAAGGTGTTTCCTATGGGGCAAAATGATATGACGCGCTTTATTGCGATGAAAGAGATGCTAACACTATTAATGACGGGCAAAGATCTACAGTTACCCGACTTTGATATGAAACGCTTAAATCTGTATCAAGTTTGCCGTTCGGTAAATAAACATTTTGATGATTTTGAATTTAGCTTCGCTAACGATGTTGAAAACTTTACTGCTTTTCCAAGAGGATACACCTTAGCGAAAGAGGGCGGCAAAGAAGTCAAAATCGAACAAGAGTTTGAATCGATTGTTTTTCCAAATGCAAAAGTACCTGTAGGGCAGCGGACGGTTTTGTGTTTAAAGCCTGCCGATGAAAGTCAATTGGACTAAATTCAAACTGAATAACTGCGCATGTAAACCAATATATACATGCACAGACATGCTTAGTTGTGGTTTCAATGATGGGAAGTGTTGAGAGTTAGTTTACGTTAACGTAATGTTCTTCCCGCGTATTAGAATAGCAAGGCGCCGTATTTAGTCGTTTAGCGGCACCAACAATAACAAGAGCACATTATGAGCAACGCAACAACGAATGCAGAAACAGTCCATCGCGTGAGCTTTCTTGATAAAGACTCACTGTCGATCCCGATTTTAAAAGTGTTACAAGCAGATGGTACCGCCTATGAAGGCGCCGTATTGCCTGTAATAGACGAAAAGCTAGCCAAACAGATCCATGATACTTGCGTATTTACCCGAGTATTAGACGAGCGTATGTTGGGCGCACAACGTCAAGGTAGAATTAGCTTCTATATGACTTGTACTGGTGAAGAGGCTTCTATTATTGGTAGCACAGCCGCCCTCGATGATGGCGACGTTATCTTAGCGCAATATCGTGAACATGCAGCGCTGCGTTACCGAGGTTTTACGACTGAACAATTTATGAACCAAATGTTCAGTAATGAGAAAGACTTTGGTAAAGGCCGTCAAATGCCAATCCATTACGGCAGCCAAGCACTTAACTATCAAACGATTTCTTCGCCGCTAGCAACTCAAATCCCCCAGGCAACAGGTGTGGCTTATAGCCTTAAAAGACAAGGTAAGCGTAATATTGCTATCTGTTACTTTGGTGAAGGTGCGGCTTCTGAAGGTGATTTCCATGCGGGCCTCAACATGGCTGCAGTGTTAAATTCTCCGGTTATTTTCTTTTGCCGTAACAATGGTTACGCAATTTCTACACCTACAGAAGAGCAGTTCAAAGGTAACGGTATCGCCAGTCGTGGCGTGGGTTACGGCATGCATACTATCCGTGTTGATGGTAACGATATGTTGGCCGTACTTGCGGCAACGCAACAAGCTCGTGCCTATGCATTAGAGCATAACGCGCCAGTACTTATTGAAGCTATGACCTATCGCTTGGGAGCACACTCTTCTTCAGATGATCCATCGGGTTACCGCTCTAAAGATGAAGAAGCAAAGTGGCAACAACACGATCCAGTAAAACGCTTCAAACTTTGGATGATCAATAAAGGCTGGATGAATGAGCAAGAAGATGCCGATCTGTATGTGAAATACCGTGAAGAGGTATTATCTGAACTCAAAGTGGCAGAAAAAATACCCACGCCTCATCTCGATAGCATCATCGAAGATGTTTACGATACGCCAACTCCTTTACTTAAAAAACAGTTAGCACAGCTGAAAGAACACGTTAAAAAATATCCAGAATCCTATCCAAAAAGCGCAGGGAGAGTATAAGCCGTGGCTCAAATGAATATGTTGCAAGCCATTAACCAAGCGCTGAGCTCGGAAATGGAAACAGATGAAACAATGACAGTGTTTGGCGAAGATGTCGGTCACTTTGGAGGGGTCTTTAGAGCAACCTCTGGCCTACAAGAAAAGTTTGGACGCGACCGTTGTTTTAATACGCCGTTAACCGAACAAGGCATAGCAGGCTTTGCCAATGGTTTAGCATCAAATGGCATGACGGCTGTCGCTGAGATCCAATTTGCCGATTATATTTTTCCTGCAATTGATCAAATCGTTAATGAAAGTGCCAAATTTAGATACCGCAGTGGTAACGAGTTTGATGTGGGCGGGCTGACCTTTAGAACTCCATATGGTGGCGGAATTGCAGGCGGTCACTATCACTCGCAATCACCAGAAGCTTATTTTACTCAAACACCAGGGCTTAAAGTGGTTGTGCCGCGTAATCCAGAGCAAGCGAAGGGCTTATTAATCGCCTCTATTCGTGATAAAAACCCGGTGATATTCTTCGAGCCTAAACGCTTATATCGCGCCTCAGTTGGTGATGTACCCGAAGGTGACTACGTTATCGAACTCGGTAAAGCGGAAGTCGTGAAAGTGGGGACTGATATCACGCTTCTAGGCTGGGGAGCTCAGATGGAGATCCTTGAAAAATCGGCTGAAATGGCGGCTAAAAAAGGTATTTCTTGTGAAATAATCGATTTAAGAACCTTGTCTCCTTGGGATGTCGATACTGTCGCGGCATCAGTAAAAAAGACTGGTCGCTTACTGATTAACCACGAAGCACCATTAACGGGTGGGTTCGCAGGTGAAATCGCAGCAACAATTCAAGAAGAGTGTTTCTTGTACCTTGAGTCGCCAATTGCCCGTGTTTGTGGTCTAGATACACCGTATCCTTTGATCCATGAAAAAGAATATATGCCAGATGCGTTAAAGACGTTTGAAGCAATCAAAGCTTCGGTTAAATTTTAGGAGCCCGCCATGATTAAAGATTTTATCCTTCCGGATATCGGCGAAGGCGTTGTTGAATGTGAGCTGGTTGAATGGTTGGTAGCAGAGGGTGATAGTGTTGTTGAAGATCAACCTATTGCCGATGTGATGACCGATAAAGCATTAGTGCAAATTCCTGCGCCCAATGCCGGTGTTATTACTAAGCTTCATTACGCCAAAGGTGAAATCGCTTTGGTGCACGCACCGCTTTATTCTGTCGATGTAACAGAAGAGCTGCAAGTGACGCCAAGCGCTGCTTCAGGGGAGAGCTCGATAAGTGACACAAACTTTGTCGAAACTGCCTCCGTACAAACAAGTCCTTCCGTAGCGATCACTGCAGGTGTGACTATTGAAGAGTTTTTACTGCCCGATATCGGTGAAGGTATTGTTGAGTGTGAACTTGTCGAATGGCTCGTTAACGAAGGTGATATGGTCGTTGAAGATCAGCCTATTGCCGATGTGATGACCGATAAAGCCTTAGTGCAAATACCCGCCATAAAAAAAGGTAAAATTAGTAAATTACATTACCGTAAAGGCCAGCTGGCACGTGTGCATGAGCCGCTATTTGCCATTGAAGTTGTATCAGATGCAAACAGTGTAAATGTCACTGATGCAAGCAAGACTAGCACCGTCGATACACTTGCTAATGCATCAGTAACAACAAATGAAATAGTGCCACAAGGCAAAGCGCTAGCAAGCCCTGCGGTGCGACGTTTGGCTCGCAGTCTAGATATTGATATCTCAACGGTGAGTGGCTCTGGTAAAAATGGCCGGGTGTATAAGGAAGATATTGAGCGTCACCACCTTGGCGGCGCGGCAATGCAGTCAGGTATCACTGACGCAGTCAGCACGGCTAAGGCAACGGCGCAAACTGTGGCAGTTGCTCAACACGCACAGGTTGAAAACTTGCAGGTTAAAAACCACGCCGATAGAGTTGAGCCGATAAAAGGTGTACGCGCCGTGATGGCGAAAATGATGATGGACTCTGTATCAACGATCCCACATTTTACCTATTGCGAAGAGTTTGATTTAACCGATTTAGTTGCACTACGTGAAAGCATGAAGAAAAAGTATTCATCAGACGAGCTCAAGCTCACCATGATGCCTTTCTTTATGAAGTCTATGTCACTGGCACTGGCTCAATTTCCAGATATGAACAGCCGAGTTAATGCTGACTGCACTGAGCAGACTTATCTTGCAAGCCATAACATAGGCATGGCAGTTGATTCTAAAGTGGGTCTACTTGTGCCTAATGTAAAAGATGTACAAGATAAAACGATTCTTGAAATCGCTACTGAGATCACGCGTTTAACTCATGCTGCACGAAGTGGCAGGGTATCTCCAGCGGATCTTAAAGGTGGCAGTATTTCAATTTCAAACATCGGTGCATTGGGTGGTACGGTGGCAACACCAATCATTAATAAGCCTGAAGTAGCGATAGTCGCCTTAGGTAAACTGCAAATGCTACCGCGCTTTAATGAGAAAGGCGAAGTCGAAGCGCGTAAGATCATGCAGGTGAGTTGGTCTGGCGATCACCGGGTAATTGATGGTGGTACCATTGCTCGTTTTTGTAACTTGTGGAAACACTATTTAGAACAGCCACAAGAAATGTTGCTAGCTATGCGATAGCTATCAACAACGTGATAAAATGGCGCTAGTGATAGCGCCTTTTTTATCTCTATTAGCCCTGTAGTAGTTTTAAATTTGTTAACTATTCCGTATAATTCCGCTAATCTGTTATTGCCCATTGGTTTTACTATGAGCGCATTCGCCCCAATTATCGAAAATATTGACTATCCTTTTCCACCCAAGCCTGCTCCTTTATCCGATCGTGAGAAAGCTGAATCAACAGCCAGAATTAAGCAGCTTTTAAAAGAAAAAGATGCGGTTTTGGTTGCGCACTATTATACCGACCCAGAAATTCAAGCTTTAGCGGAAGAGACCGGCGGTTGTGTTTCTGACTCATTAGAGATGGCCCGTTTTGGCCGTGATCATCCCGCTAAAACATTAATTGTTGCTGGCGTTAAGTTTATGGGTGAAACCTCTAAGATCCTAAGTCCAGACAAAACGGTGTTAATGCCAACACTGGAAGCCACTTGCTCGCTCGATCTTGGTTGCCCAATTGAGACCTTTAGCGAGTTTTGTGATGCTCACCCAGATCATACTGTAGTGGTTTATGCTAATACCTCCGCAGCAGTAAAAGCTCGTGCAGACTGGGTTGTGACATCGAGCATTGCACTTGAAATTGTTGAGCATCTCGATAGCGAAGGTAAGAAGATTATCTGGGGCCCAGATCGCCACTTAGGTAGTTATATTGCAAAACAAACCGGTGCTGAAATGTTGATGTGGCAGGGCGAGTGCATTGTCCACGATGAGTTTCAAGCCAAAGCATTGCGTGAACTGAAGAAGTTACATCCCAATGCCGCTGTTTTAGTGCATCCAGAATCTCCCGCTAGCGTAGTAGAACTCGCTGATGCAGTTGGCTCAACTAGTCAGTTGATTAAAGCAGCCCAAACCATGGATAACGATATGTTTATCGTGGCTACCGATAAAGGGATCTTCTATAAGATGCAGCAGGCAGCCCCTAACAAGGAGCTAATTGCTGCACCGACAGGTGGAAATGGCGCGACTTGTAAGAGCTGTGCACATTGCCCTTGGATGGCGATGAATGGCCTCAAAGCAATTGAAAGTGCGTTAGAGAATAAAGACGCGAGTGCGCATGAGATCTTTGTCGACGATGAATTGCGCCTCGATGCACTCAAACCACTGGATAGAATGCTGGATTTTGCGGCTTCTTTAAATATGAAAGTTAAAGGTAATGCTTAAACTTTAGCAATTGATTTTAAATAAAATAGCCTACAAAGCAGGCTATTTTATTTTTATTCGTCGAGTAAATCTTTTAATTGACCATCAATTGTGCAAACGAAGAGTAATAGCGCTATTTGGCTTGACGCAATAAGGCCTTTTCAGTAAAGTAGCGCTCCGTTGCTAAGCAATTATTGTAAAAGATTTTTGGTAGCAATCGTGGTGCTTAAACACGTAAAAGATAATGCATCGGTGAGCTGGCTGAGTGGCTGAAGGCGCACGCCTGGAAAGTGTGTTTAGGTTAATCCCTAACGAGAGTTCGAATCTCTCGCTCACCGCCATATTAGAAAAGCCCGTTATCGCAAGATAACGGGCTTTTTGCTGTCTGTTACTTAGCTGTCTATCTATATACCTACCGGTAACTCTTTGTGCTACGAATTATCTGTTACTTTCACTCTGTTACTAATAGTTTGATAACAGGGCTTTTAATCAGTTTAGTTAAGGGCTTATCGTTTAGCTGCATAATCAAAAAACTTTCTATTTTCGATCCCCGCACTATTTGAATTCACTTTATTCGGATGCTTATGCTCCGCCCAGCAAGCCACTTTTTTTCCGATATTTAAGTGGGGGAACTTTGGCGTGCCTTCGAATCCGATACCGAGAAAACTCAGCATGCGGGTTAAGCTATCTTGATGGCTAACATTAATACGAATGAAATCATCACGGCCATCGAAATAATGAATGACTTGTTGTTGATGACGTAAGTAACAGGCTTTTAGATGCTCTGCATCATCAGGTTCTTTTGCAATAGCAAGATCGAACGTATTGTTAAAGGTCCGTTTAAGGATCGGGTTAAACGTACCCGTTTTCAGATCCAGCTGTGCCTTCATTTTATTGATAAGCATCTGCATAGAGGGAACCCATTGCGACAAATCACGCTCAAGGTAAACAAATTTGGAGTTGGGAAAGAGCCCATCCAGTTGTTGATAATCACAAAAACAGGGAGAGTCTGAAATGATGTCGGCTAAATGAAATGCCTGTTTAGTATATGCGGTATGGGCGACTTTAAAACCATAATCGAGCATAGCAACACTGATACTTGTAGTGCCAGTTCGCGGAAGGCCAATAATAAAAACTTTATTCATAATGTTGCCAAATATCGCATTCAAGCGATAACTACTATCAGGCCTAGCTTTCTAGGCTAGACCTCGGGGTAATGAGCAAGGGCTCTGAGTAAGAGTACTGGCTAAAGTTCTGTTCAAAAGTTCTGTTCAAAAGTTCAGCGAAAACTACCCAGATGGTTAGAGTAACGGACTAAAAAGATAAAATATTCGCTCAGCGGTGCGGCTAGCAATAGAGCGCTTTGCCCATTCCTGAGGTGAAATCTTCTTTGAATCTTTAAGGTAATCCTGTTGAACCTGTTCAAGCTTTTGAGTGAAAACAAGGTTATCGACAGCGAGTGTCACCTCGAAGTTAAGCCATAAACTGCGCATATCCCAGTTAACTGTGCCGATTAAGCAATGATTACTGTCGATAACAACTGACTTGGTATGCAGTAAGCCACCTTTAAATCTATGTATGTTGACCCCAGCCTCTAAGAGCTCGCTGAAAAATGCGCGACTTGCCCATTCAACCATCAATGAGTCATTTTTATCTGGGACAATAATATCAACTTGAACATTACGCTGTGCGGCAATAATCAATGCCATGTGTAAGTTATCGCTGGGAACGAAGTAGGGCGTTGTTATAACAATACTTTTTTGAGCCTGATATATACTTTGGAGTAGCACACGGTGGATCACTTCTTCGCGCATGCCAGGCCCTGAAGGAATAACTTGCACTAAATCGGTAATTTCACTGTCTTCATGAGACAAGCACTTGGGTTGCTCTGGAAGAAAACGTTCGTTGGTTTCAACTTCCCAGTCCCAGGCGTGAATACTATTGAGTACGGGGACAGACGTGCCAGTGATCCTAACCATGACATCAATCCATTGTCCGACGCCCGCGTCTTGATTAAAAAACTTAGGGTCGACCAAATTCATTGAGCCTGTATAGGCAATTTGATTATCTACGACAACAATTTTTCGATGTAATCTGAGATCTAAGCGTCTAAAGAACATACGAAAAGGTGATACCTCTAGCGCGCTAACGACTTCAACACCCTTTTGTTTCATGAGTTTTGGCCATTGGCTTTTGAAGAAGTGTCGACTTCCCGCCGCATCGAGTAGTAAGCGTACTTTCACGCCTCGCGCCGCACTTTGTATGAGCGCCTGGGCAACATCATCGGCTCTGCCGCCGGGGTGCCAGATGTAAAACTCTAATAATATTGTTTCAGTCGCTTGGTTTATGTCTTCAATAAGATTATCTAAAATCTCATAGGTTTCGCTGCACAGGGTTAAATTATTATCGGCCAATGCAGGGATCCCGACTTGCTTTTCACAAATGGCACTGATTGATTGACCATATAGGCTGGCAACATGAGGGCGATACTTTCGGTACTCATAGAGCTTTTTAAACCACTCTCCATAAGGTTTGAACATCAGCTCTGCTCGAAGCGCTCTTTTTTTGCCTAAATTGAGCTCACCAAAAAGTAAGTAAGCAAAAGCACCGCCTAACGGGACAATATAGATAATCATTAACCAAGCGAGTGATACGCCAATCGTTCGCCGTTTGGCAACGACACGAATACTAATACCAGCAATTATCAACCAGTACACAAAGACGCCTGCTATGGTTAGTAGCTGATAAAACTCATACATATTGTGTTTGATAAATTTATCCTTAGTCACTCAAAGCCAAGTGCGGGCGAGCGTTGGAGGGTGCTTGAGCGAATAATCCCTGTCTAGAATGATTATGTGATTAAGCGTAATAAGCTATTATAATGAAAAGATTACTTTAAATCTAAAAACAGAGCTGAATAAGTCAATTATGGCGAAAATTATCCGTAAACTCATTTTATTAGCACTTATCGCAGCTGTAGCCGTGGTTATTTATGTCTACGACGCATCGGTTATTCCCTCTGACGATATTCTCGTTAGTAACGATAATCCTGCAGGTGTGCAGGCCCAGTGTATGACAAAACCAACCAAAGCGTCGCTCGATAGGTTCGGCAAGCTCGATATCACTACTTGGAATCTTTATAAGCAAAACAGCGACGGTTGGGATGATACCTTAAAGCAACTCGTAGAACGTTCTGATCTGTTGTTACTTCAAGAGGCGCAGTTAACCAAAGAGCTCAAGAGCTTTGTGGAGTCACAAAAGCTTTCTATGATTCTGGCGCAGGCATTTAGTTTTGATGGCGAACCCGTTGGAGTGATGAATTTGACGAGAGAACCCGCAATGAGTAGTTGCGTGTTTAGGAAGGCTGAACCTTATATCAATTTCCCAAAATCAATGTTGGTGTCGTATTACTTACTGTCAGATCAAAGCCAACTGTTAGTGATCAATATCCATAGTATTAACTTCACCATCGGTCTAGAAGAGTACCTATCTCAGTTACGGGTAGTGGAAGAAGCGATGCAAGATCATCATGGACCTGTCATTTTTGCTGGTGACATGAATACCTGGAGCGATACTCGATTGGATACGGTTAAACAATTGGCAAAGCGCACAGGTTTAACTGAAGTTATTCCTGAGGTTGACTCTAGAACAACCATTCTTGGTCACCAGCTTGATCATATATTTTATCGAGGACTAGAGTTAGTAAAAGCTGAATCAATCATCACCTCAAGTTCTGATCATAACCCGGTTAAAGCCTATTTTAGACTAGTGAAAAAACGCCCCGTTAAAGGCATCGCAACAACTAAATAATCATCACATTTACAAAAAATCATACAGGATTTTATATGGATAACGCACTGGCGTTACTTAATCGCTATTTCGGTTTTAGCGAGTTCAGATTGGGGCAGGGCGATGTTATTAACAACGTGTTGAGCGGAAAAAGCGCGGCGGCGATTTTCCCTACGGGCTCGGGTAAATCCTTATGCTATCAATTGCCAGCACTTGCATTACCTCACCTTACTTTAGTGGTTTCACCGTTACTTGCGCTGATGGATGATCAATTACAGTTTCTTAATCGCAAAGGGATCCCCGCGGCATCAATCGATTCAACACAAACAAATGAACAGTCCAGTGCCGTGATCCAAGGTGTGACTGACGGGCAGATTAAAATTTTAATGATCTCGGTTGAGCGTCTAAACAATGAGCGTTTTAGACGTTTTATTTCATCGGTTCCCATCTCGTTGTTAGTGATCGACGAGGCGCACTGTATTTCTGAGTGGGGCCATAACTTTAGACCTGATTATCTCAAACTGCCAGCGTATCAAAGACAACTTAATATCCCTCAAGTCCTGTTGTTAACAGCCACTGCAACTCCGAAAGTTATCGAGGATATGGGCAGTAAGTTTGGCATAGAGCCGCAATGTATTACCCTAACGGGTTTTTATCGCGCTAACCTTAATTTATATGCGGTAGGAATAAGCGCACAGGATAAAATACGTTACTTAAGTGATTGGTTGGTTCAAAAACAGGATCAGAATCAAAGTGGCATTGTCTACGTCACCCTACAGCAAACAGCTGAGACTGTAGCTAAAGCGTTAGTTAATAGAGGTTTTTCAGCTGTTGCTTATCATGCAGGAATGGATAGCGATAAACGTAAAACCATACAAAATCAGTTTATGGCGGGTGAGGTACCCATTATTGTCGCAACGATCGCGTTTGGCATGGGGATTGATAAAAGTGATATCCGTTTTGTGGCGCATTACGACCTACCCAAATCGATTGAAAATTATGCCCAGGAGATTGGTCGAGCTGGACGAGACGGCTTAAGCTCTGACTGCCTAGTGCTGGCTAATCGTGACAATCTTAACGTGCTAGAAAACTTTGTGTATGGTGATACGCCAGAGCCTAGTGCCATTGAATTTGTCCTAGATGAAATCCGTCAAGCGTCAACCGTAAGCACGCAGTGGGAGCTGATGCTTAACCAACTATCAACGGCCTCAAACATCCGTGCATTAAGCTTAAAAACCTTACTGGTGTACCTTGAAATGCTGCGGGTGATTAAGCCTAAGTACAGTTATTTTGCCGATTATCGTTTTAAAGTTTTATGTCCTATCGATGAGCTCTTGTCAAAGTTTGATCCGCAGCGTCAAGTGTTTATCAATGCTGTTATCGACAGTTCTGATAAAGCCAAACTTTGGTACAGCGCCAACTTCAGTGCACTGGAGCAAACACTCCCAAATAGCCGAGATCGTGCCATTAAAGCACTCGATTACCTACATCAAAAGCAACTTATAGAATTACAAAGTAAGCAATTAACTCAGGTTTATGACATCTATAGCGCTAATATCAACGATTCGCTCGCGGCGCGTTTATTCGACCGATTTAGCACTAAAGAGCAGAGTGAAATAAGCCGAATTAATCAGTTAGTCGACTTTTTCGACAGCGAAGTTTGTTTAAGTTTACAGCTGGCACAATATTTCGCCGATCCTCACTTAACAGCCCCTTGTGGTCACTGTAGTGTATGCCTAGGTAATCTTGCGCGCTTACCTGCACCGCAACCCCTTAAGCCTTTAACCGACTTCTATTTTAATGATATTTGCCGTGAAGCAATTGAAAAGTTGGCTAAACACCTATCTCCAGTATTATTAAGCAGGTTTTTATGTGGTTTGACGACGCCGATATTTACCAAGATAAAGCTACGGCAGGCTAAAGGTTTTGCTCAGTTTGAGCATTACCGTTTTGCAGAAGTATTGGCCTGGGTTGAAGCCAACCTAGAAGCAGGTCGAATGCAATCAGAATAAAGATGTGAACCCTTAGCGAGAATGTAACGCTAAAAGACAATTTTTAGTGCCGAGCTTTGACAGCCTTTGTTGTGTAACAAAGGTTGTCAAACTGATTTTAGTTACTGAAAATATGCACAGAACATGATTTACTGGAGCGGATTTTAAAGTGGCAGTAGACCACGCTCTAACAAATTAAGGGACCACACCATGAAAAAAGCCGCACTGCCTTTGGCCATTGCGTTATCTCTTGTGGGCTTAACAGCCTGTCAAAGTCAGCCTACAACTGAGCAAGTGGCGGTTGAGATCACCGATCAAAACTTAGCATTTGCCCAGTTCAGTCAAAATTTTATTGATGCGTTATGGATAGAGTCTCCAACTTGGGCACTTTATAGTGGTTTTCATAAATATGATGGTGTGTTAAAGGTTCCTAATGCTGAAACCCGTGCAGCGAGTTTAGCGTTTATTCAAACACAACAAGCAGCGTTAGCTAAGTTTGACCCTAAACTCATGTCACCAGCGACACTGACCGATTACCGTCTTATCGAAAACTTACTTGCCGAAATGAAGTGGAACATTGACACCTTCAAGTCATGGCAATGGAACCCTGCCAGTTATAACGTCTCTGGTGGATTTGCCCAGATTATTAATGAAGACTTTGCCCCGCTTAGTGAGCGTTTGCGTTCAGTGTTAGCAAGAATGGAAAATGTGCCAGCTTATTACGCTGCAGCAAGAGAAAACATTCAAAACCCAACGATTGAACACACGCAACTCGCGATAATGCAAAACCAAGGCGCATTCTCTGTTTTTTCTAATGATCTACTGAATCAAGTTTTAGCGTCGAGTTTATCCAACGCTGAAAAGGCGTTATTTGCTAATCGTTTTAATAAAGTGACCATGGCAATTAATGAACACATTGATTGGTTAACTGCATTAGAGGCTAAACTTGAGGTCGAGGGCGCGAAAAGCTTCCGTATTGGTGAGAAACTGTACGAACAAAAGTTTACCTACGATATACAAGCGGGTATGTCAGGTAAGGCGCTTTATGAAAAAGCTGTCAAAGACAAAAATCGAGTTCAGGCCGAAATGGCCAAAATCACCAAGAAAATTTGGAGTAAATACTTCGATACTCCCATGCCAAAAGATGACAAAGTTGCAATTAAACAACTGATTAATAATCTTTCTGCCAAGCATGTTAAACGCGAAGATTTTGTTGATGAAGTTCGAGCGCAGATCCCAGAGCTGATTGATTTTGTTAACGAGAAGAACCTAGTCACCCTAGATCCAAATAAGCCCTTGGTGGTTCGTGAGACCCCCGCATACATGCGTGGATATGCCGGCGCTTCAATTAGTGCCCCTGGCCCCTATGAAAAGTCAGGTAACACCTATTATAACGTGACACCACTTGATGGAATGAGTGATCCCTCTGCTGAAAGTTACCTCAGAGAGTACAATCATTGGATACTACAGGTACTTAATATCCATGAGGCCATTCCTGGACATTACACTCAATTGGTTTATTCAAATGAATCGCCGAGCCTAATTAAAAGTTTATTTGGCAACGGTGCGATGGTAGAAGGCTGGGCTGTGTATACCGAACGTATGATGCTTGAAGAGGGCTATGGCAATTTTGAGCCTGAAATGTGGCTGATGTACTACAAATGGAACTTACGAGTCATCGCGAATACTATCCTAGATTACAGTATTCAAGTTAACGGCATGACTGAAGAGCAAGCTTTAGATCTTATGATTAACGAGGCATTTCAGCAGCAAGCTGAAGCTGAAGGGAAATGGCGCCGTGCAACACTGAGTCAGGTACAGTTAACCAGTTACTATTCGGGTTACCGTGAGATATACGATTTAAGAGAAGAGTATAAAACGCTTAAAGGTGATGACTTTGACTTAAAGGCATTCCACGAAGAATTTTTAAGTTACGGCAGCGCACCGGTAAAATATATTCGTGAGCTTATGCTGAATAAATAAGTTGTTTACGGTCAATACGTCAACATTAAACCTGCTTACATAGACAAAGTGCAGAGCCGCCAGTAAAAACTTGCGGCTCAGCTTCTTTCAATACCAGATCCTTATCAGAAAAATCGCGATAAATCCCGTTAAATCAATCCAAGTTAATCAAAGGTGCTGGTAAATTCTTACCTTTCAATGTAATCTTAATGAAAATTATTCGTATTAAGATTGTTTGAGATGAAACACCTTCTATTGGTAGATGATGATATTGTATTCCTAAAAGCTTTATTACCTGTTTTGGAACAAGAAGGCTTTATTGTCACCGTTGTAAATAGCGGCGCCGATGCACTGGATAAACTAAAGTCCATTAGGCCGGATTTGATATTGTTAGATATCAATTTGCTAGAGTTAAGCGGCTTTGAGTTGCTAACACTGCGACTCGATAAAACACCAGCTATCGTTATCTCAACTTTAGATACAGAAGAGGACAGAATTAAAATATATGAGTTAGGTGCCGATGACTTTCTGAGTAAGCCATTTAGTCACCGTGAGCTAGTGGTGCGGATTAACGCATTGATGCGCCGAATAGACTGCATTAAAAATAATGCTGATTGTCAGCTTAAATTCTCTGAAGATATTAGCTTTGATGATAACCAGTTTATGATTTCAACCTCTGAGCAATCAGTATCGTTCACTCAAACAGAGTTTAAACTGTTTAAGTATTTATTTGAAAGGAAAGGTTTGGTCGTAACAAAGCAGGAATTGCAGCTTAGGGTCTTACAAAAAGAGCTAGGGCAGTTTGATCGTAACCTTGATATGCATATCAGTAATACACGCCGTAAACTGTCAGAAAATCAACTCCCGAAGACATTGATCAATACAGTGAGAGGTAAAGGGTATAGCTTTGCGTAGCCAAGTTGATAGGTTTTATATGTTCATAAAAAAGGGAGCGATTTGCTCCCTTTTTTAATGACTGGTTCTGAGGTGTTACTTAAGTAGAATCATTGGATCAACAAATTCTAAATTAAGCGCTTCAGCAACTTCAGCACAAGTGATCTTACCGTGCATAACATTAAGACCGTTCAGTAAGTGCTTATCTTGTAGAAGTGCTTCTCTGTAACCGAGTTGAGCCAGCTTAATGATGTATGGCAGTGTTGCGTTGTTCAATGCAAATGTCGAGGTGCGAGCGACAGCACCTGGCATGTTAGCAACGCAGTAATGAACAACATCATCAACGATGTAAGTAGGATCTTGGTGAGTCGTCGCATGGGATGTTTCAATACAACCGCCCTGGTCAATTGCAACATCTACGATTGCAGAGCCAGGCTTCATGCGTTTGATATGTTCTTTAGTCACAAGTTTCGGAGCCGCAGCGCCTGGAACAAGAACACCACCAATCACAAGATCAGCTTCAAGTACATGTTTCTCAATTGCATCAGCAGTTGAGTAAATTGCTTTAACTTTATTGTCAAATTGAGCGTTAAGGCGACGAAGAGCATCAATGCTTCTATCTAAAATAACAACGTCGGCACCTAAACCCACAGCCATTTGCGCTGCGTTTGTACCCACCATGCCGCCGCCAATAATCACAACTTTAGCAGGCTCAACACCTGGCACGCCACCGAGTAACATACCGCGTCCACCCATAGATTTCTCTAGAGCCATGGCACCGGCTTGAATAGACATACGGCCTGCAACTTCAGACATAGGGGCAAGCAGTGGAAGGGTACCGCGATCATCAGTGACTGTTTCATATGCAATACAAACAGAACCGCTTTTCACTAGGTCTTCTGTTTGTGGAAGGTCTGGCGCTAAATGAAGGTAGGTGAATAGCAACTGGTCTTCACGTAACATTGCGCGTTCAACAGCTTGAGGCTCTTTTACTTTAACAATCATCTCTGATTGAGCAAACACCTCTGCAGCAGTGTCCAGTATTTTTGCACCGACTTCGATATAATCTTGATCTGTAAAACCAATGCCTGAGCCAGCATTTGTTTCAATAAAAACCTTATGACCACGTGACGTCAATTCACGAACACTTGATGGAACCATGCCAACACGATATTCGTGGTTTTTGATTTCTTTTGGAACACCTATAATCATCTTCGAGCCTCAAATTCGCATAAAAACCCATTTTCTATGGGTGTAATTGTTATTTTGTATTGCCTGAACGTGAATGTTTCAGGGAAATCTAGTATAGTATTCATTCCGCAGTTTATGCTGCTGAAGTTTTTTTAAAAGCAGATAATAATATCGTCTTTGACGTCAACCAGGGTTATATATATGGTTAATAATAAAAAGAGTCCTATAAAAGACTTAGATCGCATCGATAGAAATATACTTAATGAATTACAGATTGATGGCCGAATTTCTAATGTCGAGTTATCTAAGCGCGTAGGGTTAAGCCCAACACCTTGCCTAGAGAGGGTGAAACGACTTGAAAAGCAAGGGTATATAAAGGGTTACACAGCATTAGTGAACCCTCATTATTTAGGTGCCTCTTTGTTAGTGTTTGTAGAGATCACTCTAAACCGTGATACTGCAGAAGTATTTGATAAGTTTAATAAAGCGGTTCAGTTACTCGATGATATCCAAGAGTGTCACTTAGTCTCTGGAGACTTTGACTACCTATTGAAGACCCGAGTTTCTGATATGTCTGCATATCGTCGCTTATTGGGTGAAACACTTCTTAAATTACCAGCAGTTTCAGACACTCGTACTTATGTCGTGATGGAAGAAGTTAAGCAAACTAATCGTGTTGCTATCAATACTGTTTCAGACTCATAAATAATATACTAAATACAAAAAGGGGCCTAAAAGGCTCCTTTTTTTATACAAAATCCAAATTGATACAAATTGACGCAAACTGTTTGGGTGCATATTTATTCAATATTACTAGAAAGTCGCAAACGCTGCATAAAGTCTTAAATTCTGGTATGTTATCCCTAATTAACGTTTTTTAGTGTAGGTTTTCCATTGTCTAAGGGAAATAGTGTTAAAACGCTCTCAGGCGTACAACGGCTATTAGAAGGTAGTCTCATTGTTTGTTGCATGTTGGCAACTTACGTTCTTATCGCTTTGAGCAGTTTCCATTCTTCCGATCCAGGGTGGAGTCAATCAAATTTCAGTGGCGAAATTAATAACCTAACGGGCGCTGTAGGCGCGTGGTTAGCGGATGTTTTATTTTATTTCTTTGGTTACTGCGCATACATCATTCCTATCATTATCGCGTTAACGGGTTGGTTACTGTTTAAACGAACTCATAAGCTGTTAGAGATTGACTATTTTTCTGTTGGTCTACGTTTAATTGGCTTCTTGTTAATTGTATTTAGTCTTGCTGCGCTAGCGAGTATGAATGCAAACGGACTATATGGTTTTTCAGCCGGCGGCGTAGCGGGTGATGTTATTGGTCAAGCAATGCTGCCTTACTTTAATAAGTTGGGGACGACGCTATTACTACTGTGTTTTGTCGGTGCCGGTTTTACACTACTAACCGGTATTAGCTGGTTAACCGTGATAGAGCTAACAGGCTATGCCACGATTTGGCTATTTAAAAATCTGCGCGATCTACCTAATAAATTTAAGCCTGAATTGGGTGATACCGAAGATACACGCGGTTTTATGTCTGTGGTTGAACGCTTTAAAGAGCGACGTAATAGACAAACAGATGATGACTCGCATGAATACGAAGACGTCGATGAAGACGGCATTGAGCATGATGAATTTGATTCACAGCAAAAAGCCCAAAACAGTAACAGTAACAGTAACAGTAAGATTGTCGGACGAGAGTTAACACCTCAACCAAGAGTAAAGCCTAAAGTTATTGAACCTCAATTCAATACACCTAAGGCCAATGAACCTCAATTAACCGAGGCTGATAGCCACCATGCTACTTTAGCTGATGAACCAAGGATTTCAGCCCCATGGGTGAATGAAAGCTGTGATGAAATTGAATCAATCGATTTCAATAATAACGCCTCGTCGGGTGCAGTTAAGCGTATTGAGGATGACAAGGCTAAGATTGTTGATGGGATAGTTGTATTACCCGGTCAAGCCATTGAGCAAGAGCGCCAGCCTATGGCGCCGTTACCTAGTATCTCTTTATTGGATGTCCCAAATCGTAAGACCAATCCAATTAGTCAAGAAGAGCTAGAGCAAATTGGTAAGCTAGTTGAGGTTAAACTCGCCGACTTCAATATTACTGCAAACGTAGTAGGTGTTTATCCTGGCCCGGTTGTAACTCGTTTTGAGCTTGAACTCGCTCCTGGGATTAAAGCCTCTAAAATCACCAATTTATCGAAAGATCTGGCGCGTTCATTGTTAGCTGAAAATGTACGAGTAGTTGAGGTGATCCCAGGTAAAGCCTATGTGGGGCTAGAGTTGCCGAATAAGTTCCGTGAAACGGTATTTATGCGTGATGTGCTCGACTGTGAAGATTTCAGAGACGACCCTTCACATCTAAGCATGGTGCTCGGTGCTGATATCGGTGGTAAGCCAGTTGTTGTTGATTTAGGCAAAATGCCGCATCTGCTTGTTGCAGGTACTACCGGTTCAGGTAAGTCAGTGGGTGTAAACGTAATGATCACTAGTCTGTTGTATAAATCAGGCCCTGATGATGTGCGTTTCATCATGATTGATCCTAAGATGCTTGAGCTATCTGTTTATGAAGGGATCCCGCACTTACTGTGTGAAGTGGTTACCGATATGAAAGAAGCAGCTAACGCGCTACGTTGGTGTGTCGGAGAGATGGAGCGTCGCTATAAATTGATGTCAGCACTTGGCGTGCGAAATCTAAAAGGCTATAACGCTAAGATTAAACAGGCTAAAGAGTCAGGGCAGCCTGTACATGATCCACTGTGGAAGTCGTCTGACAGCATGGAGCCAGAAGCGCCAGAGTTAGATAAACTGCCCTCTATCGTAGTGGTCGTCGATGAATTTGCCGACATGATGATGATTGTAGGTAAAAAAGTAGAAGAGTTGATTGCACGTATCGCTCAAAAAGCCCGTGCTGCAGGGATCCATTTAATCCTTGCTACTCAAAGACCTTCTGTTGATGTGATCACCGGTTTGATTAAAGCTAACATTCCAACACGTATGGCGTTTCAAGTTTCATCTCGCATCGATTCGAGAACGATTCTAGATCAACAGGGCGCGGAAACCTTGCTTGGTATGGGGGATATGTTGTACTTGCCACCAGGTACTAGCGTTCCTATCCGCGTTCACGGTGCATTTATTGACGATCATGAGGTTCATAAAGTGGTCGCCGATTGGCATGCTCGAGGTAAACCGCAATATATCGAAGATATTTTGCAAGGTTCTGCAGAAGGTGAGCAAGTGTTATTACCTGGCGAAGCCAGTGATTCAGAAGAGGAGATGGATGCCTTATACGACGATGCGGTTGCGTTTGTGACACAAACTCGTCGTGGTTCAATATCAAGTGTGCAGCGTAAGTTTAAAATTGGTTATAACCGTGCAGCGCGTATTATCGAACAGATGGAACTTCAAGGTGTTGTCAGTGCCCAAGGTCATAACGGTAATCGAGAAGTATTAGCGCCGCCACCGCCAAAAGATTACGTGTAAATAAGTGCCATGCCCCACAAAATATATTCAGTGTTAAGCCTAAAATATAGGCTTAACTCGGAGAACAAAATGAAAAAGATTTTTGCTATTGCAGCGCTAAGCCTGCCTTTGTTGAGCCACTTTCCAGCTTTTGCTGGAGCGTCTGATGAACTAAAAGTTAAGTTGACTGAGGTCAATAGCTTAAAAGCTAACTTCACTCAGACTGTTACCGACATCAACGATAAAGTGATTCAAAGGGGCGAGGGGGTATTTGCTTTGTCTCACCCCAATCAATTTTATTGGCATTTAACCGCACCTGACGAGTCTTTAATTGTTGCAGACGGTACTGACGTTTGGATTTATAACCCATTTGCAGAAGAAGTTTCTGTTATGGACCTAAATCAGGCTATCAATGCATCTCCCATAGCCTTGTTAGTGCACTCTGACGATGCCACCTGGTCACAATACAATGTTATTCAACACCAAAACTGTTTTGATATCAGCCCTAAAGATAAAGACAGCGGTGTATCTGAAGTGCAAGTTTGCTTTAACGATAAGCAGTTAACTAAAATGGTACTCAAGGATCAACAGGGCAATATCAGTGACTTTACACTGACCAATCAAAGTGTCATTGCCGGTAAAGACCAAGCACTGTTTGAGTTCATCGTACCTGACGATGTAGATATCGACGATCAACGTCTTAAATCGACTAATTAAGAGAAGTTCGTGTCCAGTTTCAGTTTTGATTTTGCACCAGACTTTAGACCGTTAGCCGCAAGAATGCGGCCTGAACGGCTAGAGCAATATATTGGCCAGTCACATCTGTTAGGTGAGGGCAAGCCTCTGCGCCAGGCGCTTGAAGCGGGTCGGGCGCATTCGATGATGTTCTGGGGACCACCAGGCACAGGTAAAACAACCCTGGCCGAGTTAGTCGCACATTATGCCAATGCACATGTAGAACGCATTTCTGCGGTTAGCTCGGGGGTTAAAGAGATCCGTAGTGCCATTGAGCATGCCAAGAGCGTAGCGCAGTCGCGAGGGCAACGTACCTTACTGTTTGTTGATGAGGTACATCGCTTCAATAAGAGCCAGCAAGACGCCTTCTTACCCTTCATTGAAGATGGTACGGTGATATTTGTTGGTGCCACGACTGAAAACCCATCCTTTGAGATCAATAATGCATTGTTATCTAGGGCGCGGGTATACCTTATTAAGCAGTTAGCGCCCGATGAGATAGGCCAAATTGTTCAGCAAGCGCTTGAGGATGAAGAAAGAGGGCTTGGAAAACGTCATTTACTCATGCCTCCAGATGTTTCGTTAAAGTTGGCTCAAATCTGTGATGGTGACGCGCGGAAAGCGTTAAACCTGATTGAGCTAATGAGCGATATGCTTAAAGATGGCGAAGCATTTACCGAAGAGATGATCATCGCAGTTGCAGGTCAACAGCTTGCTGGATTCGATAAAAATGGTGATCAATATTACGATCTGATTTCAGCGGTTCATAAATCAATTCGTGGCTCGGCTCCTGATGCGGCGCTATATTGGTTTTGTCGGATGTTAGAAGGCGGCTGCGATCCTCTTTATATTGCACGTCGCCTGTTAGCGATTGCATCTGAAGATATTGGTAATGCTGATCCTATGGCGATGACAGTCGCCATTAACGCGTGGGAGTGTTTTCATCGGGTTGGGCCATCTGAAGGTGAGCGAGCAATCGCACAAGCTGTATTATATCTTGCTAGTGCACCTAAAAGTAATGCGGTCTATACTGCTTTTGCAGCTGCACGTCAGTTAGCGCGTGAAACGGGTCATGAGCCGGTACCTGAACATTTACGTAATGCACCGACACAACTGATGAAAGATATTGGATACGGCGAGGGCTATCGTTATGCTCACGATGAACCAAATGCGTACGCCAGTGGCGAGAAATACCTTCCGGCCTCGATAGTTGAACATCGTTTTTATTATCCTACCGAGCGTGGATTTGAAAAGCGGATTAAAGATAAGCTATCTCAATTACAGCAGTTAGATGAACAGAGTGAGGTGAAAAGATATGAATAATGTACTTTTTATCGCCTTGGGTGGATCAATTGGCGCTGTTTTACGCTATCTTATCTCATTATTGATGCTTCAGGTATTTGGTAGTGGATTTCCTTTTGGTACACTGGTCGTTAATATTTTAGGTTCGTTTTTAATGGGTGTTGTTTTTGCACTCGGAGAAGTTAGCGAACTTAGCCCAGAGATAAAAGCGTTCATTGGGGTCGGCCTGTTAGGAGCCCTAACCACGTTTTCCACTTTTTCCAATGAGTCTTTGCTTTTGATGCAAGAAGGTTTATTGGTTAAAGCCATATTGAATGTTGTTGTTAACGTATGCGTTTGTATTTTCGTCGTATATCTAGGACAGCAATTGGTGTTTTCTCGTTTTTAACTATTAAGATAATAAAATATGTTAGATCCAAAATTTTTACGTAATGAATTAGAAGTGACCGCAGAGCGTTTAGCGACTCGCGGATTTATTTTAGATGTTGAGCGCCTAGGCAAGCTTGAAGACAAGCGTAAGTCACTACAGGTTGCTACCGAAGAATTACAAGCATCACGTAACGCTATCTCTAAATCGATTGGTCAAGCTAAAGCTAAAGGCGAAGATGTTGCACCAATCATGGCTCAAGTGGGTTCACTAGGTGAAGAGCTTGATGCTAAGAAAGTTGAGCTTGCATCTTTACTCGACGAGCTAAACTCTATCGCAATGAGCGTTCCTAACCTACCTGATGAGTCTGCACCTATTGGAGCGGATGAGTCTGAAAATGTTGAAGTTCGCCGTTGGGGCACGCATAAAGAGTTTGATTTTGACGTTAAAGATCATGTAGAGCTTGGTGAGAATATTGGCGGTTTAGACTTTAAGAATGCCGTTAAGATCACCGGTTCACGCTTTATCGTTATGAAAGGCCAAATCGCTCGCATGCACCGCGCACTAGCACAGTTCATGTTGGATCTGCACACTACTGAACATGGTTATACTGAAGCTTATGTGCCTTTACTGGTGAATGAAGACAGCTTATTGGGTACCGGTCAGCTACCGAAATTTGGTGAAGATCTATTTCACACCAAACCAGCAACAGAAGAAGGTCAGGGCCTAAGCCTTATTCCAACGGCAGAAGTTCCGCTAACTAACTTAGTTCGCGATACCATTGTTGATGAAGAAGAGTTACCGATTAAGCTTACGGCAC
Organism: Shewanella sp. 0m-8; assembly: GCF_052977265.1. Taxonomy (NCBI): domain Bacteria; kingdom Pseudomonadati; phylum Pseudomonadota; class Gammaproteobacteria; order Alteromonadales; family Shewanellaceae; genus Shewanella; species Shewanella sp. 0m-8. Next base: position 209,928 of record NZ_JBRIMB010000001.1, read on the forward strand.
ATACACCTTGCTTCAGAAGTGAAGCGGGTTCATACGGTCGTGATACACGTGGTTTGATCCGTCAGCATCAGTTTGACAAAGTTGAGCTAGTACAACTTGTAAAGCCAGAAGATTCTATGCAGGCATTAGAAGAGCTAACCGCTCACGCTGAAACTGTGCTGCAAAAGTTAGGTCTACCGTACCGTACTGTTGTGCTTTGTACTGGTGACATGGGCTTTGGTTCAAGCAAGACTTTTGATATTGAAGTTTGGTTACCTGCACAGAACACCTTTAGAGAGATCTCATCTTGCAGTAACATGCAAGATTTCCAGGCACGTCGTATGCAGGCTCGCTTTAAGGCTAAAACCGATAAGAAGCCAAGCTTACTTCATACTCTAAACGGTTCAGGCTTAGCAGTAGGTCGTACTTTGGTAGCGGTTATCGAAAACTGCCAAAATGCAGATGGTTCTATCACTGTGCCAGAAGTATTACGTGGTTATATGGGCGGCTTAGAAAAGATTGGTTAATACCAAGCGCCATTAACCGTAAAAGCCTTCATTTATTTGAAGGCTTTTTTGTTTGTGGCAATGTACGCACCGTCTTACAGTATTGTGATTAATTCGGAAAAATTTTAAGAAATACGTATATTTACTCCCCTTCGACTGATGAAAGCTAAGCGATAGCGCAAATTTTACTAATAGTCGCAGATCTCGCTTTGTGCTACTTAGCTTCAATGTTATAAATACACGCGAAAACCCTACACTTCTAATATTTAGGAAAGCCGTCATGATATTTTCCCAGGTTGAACTGGCCCCAGCTGATCCCATTTTAGGTCTAACAGATGCATTCAAAGCAGATGCTCGCGAAAACAAAGTGAATTTAGGCGTTGGCATTTATAAAGACGAATCAGGCCAGACACCTATCCTAAAGTCAGTAAAATTTGCAGAAGAAAAGCTATTAGGAACTGAGAAAAGTAAAAGCTACCTCGGTATGGAAGGCGTTCAAGCGTACAACCATGCCGTTCAAGGCTTACTATTTGGTACTGAACATGATGTAGTATCACAGCAACGCGCATTAACGGCGCAGGCACCAGGTGGTACGGGCTCTTTACGCGTTGCGGCAGAATTTCTTGTTCGTCACACGTCATCAAAAACTATCTGGATCAGTAATCCTACATGGGCCAACCATAATAATATTTTTGCTACTGCGGGCCTACAAATTGCTGAGTACCGCTATTACAAGGCTGAAACTCATGGTCTAGATTTCGAGGCTATGCTGACAGATCTTCAGGGCGCTAAGGCTGGCGATCTTGTCTTACTTCACGGCTGCTGTCACAACCCAACGGGTATCGACTTAAACCTTGACCAATGGCAGCAAGTTGCTGATCTGTGTTTAGATAAGTCGTTAGTTCCGCTTTTTGATTTTGCTTACCAAGGTTTTGGTGCTGGTGTTGAAGAAGATGCTCAAGGTCTTCGTATTGTTGCTAATACGGTTCCTGAGTTAATCGTTGCCAATTCATTTTCAAAAAACTTTGGCCTATATAACGAACGTATTGGCGCAGTAACGGTTGTTGCTTGTAATAGCGGCGAAGCAGTGAACGCATTCAGCCAAATTAAGAGCACTATCCGTGCATCATATTCGAATCCTCCAGCACACGGCGCGCTGATCGTTAGTACTATTTTGGCTGATGACACACTTAAGCAATTATGGCACGACGAACTAAAAGAGATGCGCGAACGTATTGCAGAAATGCGTACGCTGTTTGTAGAGTCATTAAAAGCGGCTGGTGTTGAGCAAAATTTTGATTTTATCTCTCGCCAAAACGGTATGTTCAGCTTTTCAGGTCTTAATAAAGACCAAGTTAATCGCTTAAAAGAAGAGTTTGGCGTTTACATTGTGGGTTCTGGGCGTATTAGTGTTGCAGGCATGACTAAAAACAATATGCCGGTCATCTGTGAAGCTATTGCTAAGGTTCTTTAATCTAGTGATGATACGATTACATCGTTGAAGATAAGCTCAGCCTAGTTATCAGAAGCTTAACATGCGCGTCAGTGACACACTACGCGCATTTTTTATGCTTATCTTTTAACAATCAGTATAAAGTTCTCCTCGCTTAGCAAGAGTTTAGTACTTTCAAACCAGGAACATCAATAGCTCCTGTGTTATACCAATCGCATTAAGTATTTAATCAATTCAGAAGCGCTCAAGCTGTTCAATTGAAGGTCTATGGACGACAGAATGGTTATTCCCTTGTGAGTCGGTGCAAAGCATTACTCTAATCTTATAATTTATATCCATATAGTCGTGCATTAATAACATTGGCAGCTTATAAAAGCTTTAAAGCATTAAAACTGGGCTTTAGCAGTGTTATTGGCCTTCCTACTACGGCGTTGAATAACACCTCAAGGGAAATTCTACTTTTTGATTCATTCGTTTAGTTTTAGTTGGTCAAACACACTCTGAATAGAAAGCTTTCTTAATGCAAATTAGTATCAATTGAGGTTTATCAGGCTAATAAACCTCTTGCTGCCGAGCATAAAGTCAATTTAGTTGTTATTGCAAAAGTGGTGATAGTGATATTAAAACGGCACGAGTTAATACTTAATTACTCTTTCTTTTCAAAGTAGGGATAAATATGCCCAGGAATTAACTTATGGTAGAGCACTGCTAATACCACAATTCCTAAGGTGCCAATTAAGATGGGATGCAGTAAAAAAGTCCAACTTGTATGGCCTCCAAGCATAATAAGCAAAGGGTTTCCCCCTGCGGGTGGATGGGTAACATCAAAAAGTAACATGAAAAATAGGCCAAGTCCCACAGCTAAACCAAGTGTTAAAGATGTGATAGGGAGATAGTTCACAAAGATAAGCCCAACCGTTGCAGTAATAATATGGCCCAATATGACATTTTTAGGTTGTGCTAATGGACTGCGGTGCACCCCAAAAATAAGCACCATAGTCGCCCCAAAAGGTGCAATTAAAACATAGGGAGAGTCAATTTCAGTATCAATTGCCGCTAGAGTCCATATACAAAGTGTCGCGCCTATTGCTGAAATAGTCGCTGTAACTAATTTATTATCTTTAATAAGTGAGGTGAGAGATGTTTTCATCGTGACAACTGGCCATTGCTTATCGATATCTGTAACTATTCAGTCTGGCTAGAGGAACCTAATAGGTCAAGTAATGGAACAGTGAAGGGCTGAGTTGCCAAATGCAGATAATAACGTGTGTTGTAATGACGGAATTCAAATATTGTATTACTAAATAGAAACTTACTGACCTGGATTTACGGCCTTTCTAATGCGATGTTTAAGTTAATTATATCAAACAATAATCCATCGCATTTTGTTAGCAACCCATAAAAAAGCGCTTGGCTGATTCCTCGTTAATCCATGGTCAACTCTTGAGTGGTTCTTGACTATGTTGTCATTACCTTAAAATCGTGACCAACCATTAAAGACAGTGCATCTGCTAACGCTCGTTTATCGTGTAAACCAATATGGTGTGAACTACGCAGCGGATAATAACTAATATTACCTTCCTGGTAAGCACTGTCAGCGTTGCACAGCACTTGATCGATAATCTTTAGCCCCAATACTTGATGGCACCAATCGATTTTGTGGCTCAAGCTGCAATTAGCAATGGGAGACGGCTCATCGGTGAGATTATCAATTAAAATCACTTCAGCCTTTGATTGTGCGAGTGCATTGGCTATTTTGGGGAGTAATAGTGGTGGCATAATACTCGTTAAAAAACTACCTGGACCTAAAATAATCAGCTCGGCCTCTCGAATGGCTTCACAAGCTTCGCATGTTGCCTGAACTTGTGGATCGAGTGACAAGGCGATGGGAGTATCTTGCATTCTATCAACATCGGTTTCACCAAAAACACTTGTCCCACAGGCTTGTAGTGCCACTAAGTGAGTAGGCTCTTCTGACATGGGGATTAGGCGAGTGTCGATATTAAGAAAGTTACGCACCAAGTTGACAGCGTCTAGCGGCCGTACACAAAGTTCATCCAGTGCCATAAGCATTAAATTGCCAAGGTTGTGACCTGACAACTCATTATCGCCACTAAAGCGATATTCAAACATTAACGAGCCGACAGAAGGGCGCTTGGCAAGTTGAGTTAAACAGTTACGTAAATCTCCCCAAGCAATGCAGTCTTGCTCTGCTCTTAACCGTCCTGTAGAACCACCGTTATCGGTCGTCGTAACAATACCGGTAAGCCTAGGGCCTAAGAATGAAAGTGCAGATAAAACTTGTCCTAAGCCATGCCCGCCACCTATGGCTACCACATGTTTGTATTGATTAAGCCCATTTTGTTTCATTTTTGGGGTCTCCTTCCTGAATACCCAAAGCAATATAAAAGACTGCAGAATTATAACTGAGATAACAAAATTAATCGCGATGTATTCTCAGCTAAAGCTAGCATATAATGGCCGTAATTAAGCAAAGTATTAAGCGTTTGATAAAGGAAAATGAGTGAAAACAGGTAAAGTCGGATTGTTTACCCTAGCATTAGGGCTTGTGATAGCGCTAATTCTACTGGTTAGATTAATATTAGTTCCCGTGAGTGAAGAGCAAACACAATCATTAGGAAAAGCAGTTAAAAACGCAGAAACTGCTAGCTTAGTGCCGGATTTTGCAGCCATCAACGATGTTAGCGAGAAAAAAAAGGCCTTCTTTGCCTTTCTTAAGCCTTCGATCAAACATCAAAATGCCATCATTCAAGATGAGCGCAACTTTCTTATTGGTATTCGTAATCAAATCGTTAATGACAAAGCGCTTACCGAAGCCGATGAGTTTAGACTGCAGCAGATCTCTGAAAAGTATCAATATACCTTTAGAAGTCTCAATATTGGCAATATAGATACCTTATTAGTTCGTGTTGATGTCATTCCACAAGAGATGGTACTTATTCAAGCTGCGAACGAAACTGGTTGGGGCAGTTCGCGTTTTGCTCGAGAAGGGCTTAACTTCTTCGGTCAATGGTGTTTTAGAAAAGGTTGCGGACTGGTGCCACAATCTAGAACTGAAGGCCTGTCTCATGAAGTCGCACTATTTAAAACAGTTGAAGATTCAGTGGCTTCTTATATGCGTAACTTGAATTCGAATGCTGCTTATTCTTTGTTGCGATCAATTCGTGCAGATTTACGTGCTCAAGACAAAAATCCAGAAGCACAAGACCTTGTTTATGGTTTAATTAATTACTCTGAACGTCAAGAAGCTTATATTGATGAGTTACTTGAAATGCTACGCCAAAACCAACGATTTTTAGTGGATAACAATGAAAAAACAACTGCTGTTTAGCTGTATCTTATTAGGACTTGCATCTGCAAGTCAGGCTGCGCCGATCTCACTTGAGTATCAAAGCTTTTACCAACGCCTTAAGCAAGTTAATAAAGGGAATTACCAATTAGTTGAACTGGCATTTTCTGTATCAAAGGCGAATGGCTGCAAAGTTAACAGTGGCACTATAACGACTGAAAACGATTCTTTTCCGCTGACAATCACTAAAGATCAACGTTTGTTCTTGCCTTATGATGGCCAACTAAAATCTGATCGCGCGCTAATTAATTTAGACGTTGAAGGTGATGCCAAGTCTTGTGCTATTGCCATGCAGGTTAGAGCTAAAAATACAAAAAAAGCCTATAACCAAGAAGAGCTTAAACAGATTGCAGCAGAGATGAATGCATTGTTGAGTCAGATGCAAGGTTTTCCAATGCGCTTATTTGCATCCGATATAGCGGGTCTAAATCTTGAATTTGATGGTGATGCAAGTTTAATCATTGATGGAAAAGTGATCCCTGTTACGGGGACTTATCGTCTTGTGATGAGTGACTTAGATAAACTGACAACGCTAGAATCTTCAGTAGCACCTAAGGTCATTAGTCCCTGGACCGCGAAGTAATAGGCATGTATATAAGCTAATGAAACTCAGTCATCGAGGGCATCTAGCTGCATCATCTAAGTCATAAGCATACAAAAAGCCCTGCATTGCAGGGCTTTTTGTATGGGATTTTTATGCCAGTATTAACTAATCAGGCGTATAGGTGCTGACCACATCAATACGGGCCGCTTTATCTAAATTGATGTGGCCATTGTTGGCTACATCAACAAAGTCAAAGGCGGGTAGATCAGACTCAGCCACATCACCACGCATAGGTGCATCTGGATCTCGAGTCAATGACAAGAAATCGAACTGCTCTCTATCGACACCTTGAGACGGCGCAGTATTTTGCATCGCAGTGAAGATGGTTTCAATACGGCCTGGATGTTCACTATCCCACTGGACTAACATCTCCTTTACTGCCGCACGCTTTAAGTTTTCTTGTGAACCACAAAGGTTACAAGGAATAATTGGGAAGTTTTTAAGTTCAGCATATTCAGCGATATCTTTTTCACGGCAATAAGCTAATGGGCGGATCACCATATTGGCGCCATCATCTGACAACAACTTTGGTGGCATCGCTTTCATTTTGCCAGCAAAGAACATGTTTAGGAACATGGTTTCAATGATGTCATCTCTGTGATGGCCAAGGGCGATCTTGGTCGCGCCAATTTTCTGTGCAAAGCCATAAAGCGTACCGCGGCGTAGACGAGAGCACAGAGAGCAGGTGGTTTTACCTTCTGGGATCTTATCCTTAACGATAGAGTAAGTGTCTTTTTCCAGAATATGGTAAGCAACGCCTAAAGTATCAAGATACGCTGGTAAAATGTCTTCAGGAAAGCCAGGTTGCTTCTGATCTAAATTAACCGCTACGATTTCGAATTTAATAGGTGCGCGTTGCTGAAGATTCAACAAGATATCAAGCATGGCATAACTATCCTTGCCACCAGATAGGCAACACATAACGCGGTCACCTTCTTCAATCATGTTGTAATCACCAATAGCACGGCCAACTTCACTGCGTAAACGCTTTTGCAATTTTGACATGCGGGTGACTTGTTTTGGAGTTAATTCTTCGGACATAAAAAAACGCGCCTAGTACACAAATGTTCAGGGCGCGTATTATTCCAGCTTAAAGGCTTTTGGTAAAGCTTAGAAAGCGGTTATACCTCTTCTAATGGTGATTTATAACCATCAGGCTTTATCGCAAGTAGATCGCAGTTGATGCTATCAATAACATGCTCTGCAGTATTACCGATTAAGGCTGCTGAAAGTCCAGTTCGGCCAACGGTACCTAATATCACAAGTTCTGCATCTAAAGAGGCTGCCATGTCAGGGATAACATCTTCTGGGAGACCTTCTTTAACGTGGCAAAAATCGGGTGAGATCCCATAAGCATTAGCAAGGTAACTGATGCGTTCCTCATGCTGTAACTTTATGGTTTCACTATAGGTATGAGCATCAAAGTCGGGGAGTTCGATAGCCAAGTTAACGGGGGTGCCAGGATAACCATTAACTAAATGCACTTGAGCGCTAAACTGCTGAGCGAGCTTTTTCGCGTGAGAGATAATCTTACCATTGAGTGATTCGTTAGCATCTTCTTCAGAGCTGACATTAACCGCACAAATAATTTTACCCGCTACAGGCCAATCATGCGTTTTTACAAGTAGCACTGGAATCGGGGCTTTACGCAACAAGTGCCAATCTGTCGGGGTGAAAATGACTGATTTTAACTTGTCATGTTCATGGGTACCTTTGACAATAAGATCATACTCACCATCAATAGCGTGTTTAATGATGCTTTCGAACGGGCGGTTGTGCCAAATAACATCTAAATTTATGGTTAAACCGTCTTTACGATAGGGTTTAACCACATCTTCAAGCCACGCTTTGCGTTGATTAACCACGCCTTCACGCATTGACTCTCGCTCTTGACCTGAAAGAATAGAGGTCATTTCATAAGAAAAGTCAAAAATGGATAAAAATACAGTTATTACGGCTTGATTATCACAAGCAAGTTCAACTGCTCTGGCTAGAGCCGTCTGTTTATCTGTCGTAGGGTCGACAACTACAAGGAGTTTTTTATAGTCCATCATAACTTTTTCCTTATCTAATATCGTCTAGTTTTATCTTGCATCAATAGGATGATTTCGTATTGTTCTAGATCAAGTGATAACCTAAAAGTTCTACCTTGCAATATTACTGTTACCAGATAGTTCGCTCAAGGCATCTATATCAAGTATTGTAATATATTTACCTTTAACTTCAATTAGTTCTGCTTTCTGAAAGCGGCCAAGCAGACGGCTGATGGTTTCAACGGTTAACCCTAGATAGTTACCAATATCACCGCGAGTCATGGTTAATCTAAACTCTCTTGGTGAGAACCCTCGGCTGCCAAATCGTTTAGCTAAGTTACTGATAAAAGCTGCGAGTCGTTCTTCTGCATTCTTTTTGCTCAGTAATAAAATCATCTCTTGATCGCTTTGAATTTCGTTACTCATTAAGCGCATGATCTGCTGTCTAAGCTTAGGCATTTTACCTGTAAGTTCATCGAGGGTCGTGTAGGGGATTTCACACACCATCGACGTTTCAAGCGCTTGAGCAAAGCTTTGATGAAATTGTGAATGAATTCCGTCAAAACCGATAACGTCACCCGCTAGATGAAAGCCCGTGATCTGTTCATCGCCTTGTTCGGTGATGGTATAACTTTTAATTGTGCCAGAGCGAATAGCAAATAAAGACTTTAATGGATCACCTGATTTAAAAATTGGCTCACCTTTTTGAATCGGCTTCTTGCGCTCAATAATTTCGTCAAGTTGATCTAACTCAGTCGAGTTTAGTGTAAACGGAATACATAGCGTACCCATGCTGCAATCATGACAATGAATCGCACATCCAGAAGCCATTTGGCGACGATTTTTGTTGTTATCTGTTGGCATTGTCTCTCTCAATTTTGACTATTCATCTACTATGTTAAACTAATTTGATATTAGGAGCTAGCGAAGCTGGGCGATAGCAATGTACAAGGTCTGCAATCCGAACCCCACCAAAGCGATCCCGCTGATAATGCGTACGGCTCTTTTCTGTACCCAACGGCTAAATGTACTTGCCGCAATACCTGCACTTAGCAGGGCGGGTAACGTACCTATACCAAAAGCAAACATAATTAAGGCGCCGTCTAGGGCATTTCCTGCTGCAACCGACCAAGTTAACATGCTGTAGACTAAACCACAGGGTAACCATCCCCATAGGCTTCCGGCGATAAATGCATGTCGCTTGTTTTTGATTGGAATAAATTTGTTAGCAATAGGCGAGATGTACTGCCACAGCCATTTTCCGAGGCGTTCTATCTGCACGATGCCGGCCCAAATTTGAGCAATGTAGAGGCCGGTGATAATCATCATAAAGCCAGCAAATAGTCTTAGTACCAGCAAATAGGTGTCAACATCAAATAACAAGCCTAATGCACTGGTGCTGGCACCGACTAATGCGCCTGCTATTGTGTAGCTAATTATCCGGCCACTGTTGTAACTTAACAGGTAACCCAACTGCGCAACGAGCTTATTGCCCGTTTGTTGCTTAGGCAGGTTTGTAGATAGTGCGCCAACTAGCCCACCGCACATACCAATGCAATGACCGGCGCCCATGATTCCCACAAGTAATGCGCCAATTAAGCTATAGTCATTCACTTTTAGCGCTCTTTTGTTTAGTAGCCTCTTGTTGAGCTGTATCGGTTTTCGCACTAGTTGCTACTGAGGAGGATTCGGTGCCCTGGGGAGCGGCAGCGTTTGTTTCAACAAGCTGTATATTTTCAGCCTGTGAACTAGACGTTTTGAGGTCAGTTGTATTAGCCAGGGGAGCAGACAGGTTGCTTGACGTATTGTGCTGGCTAGCATTGTCACTTTGCGCTTTGTCGTCTTCAAAGAGTATCGATACGCTTTGCTTTTCAAGATCATCAAACTGATCAGACTTTACAGCCCAAAAGAAGATCCCAACGGCAACCAAAACAAAAAGCATGGCAATTGGGATTAGGACATAGATAATACTCATAAACGAACCTTAAGTAGTCTTAGGCTATTACTGACAACAATGAGTGAACTGGCGGACATGCCTATTGCTGCAATGTATGGAGCGACGTGACCGGTTACGGCCAACGGAATTATAAACAGGTTGTATCCAAGCGCCCAGAATAAATTCTGTTTGATGATCCGCCCGGTAGATTTGGCCACTTGGACCGCATCGGCAAAGCGTGAAAGGTTATCACCCAACAAGATAATATCTGCACTGTTTTTAGAAATCGCAGCGCCACTGCCCATCGCAATAGATAAGTTCGCGCCAGCAAGTACAGGCGCATCGTTAATACCATCACCAAACATGGCCACTTGCCCTTGCTGCTGAAATTTGTCAATTAATGCCAGCTTACCTTTGGGTGAAAGCCCTTTGTGCACATCATCAATGCCGAGTCTTTTACCTAATGCTGTTACTTCAGTCGAGTTGTCGCCACTTGCGATACTCAGTTTGCAGCCCATCTGTTTAAGTTGTGCCACGGCTTTAGCGGTATCAGGTCTAACTTCATCATTTAACGTGACCTTAGCTTGAATAACGCCATCACAACTTAACCAAACCGTTGTCGCACTCTCTATAGTATCGGTGCCATTAACAAATTGCTGACTGCCCACTTTAAACGCCTGGCCATTTATCACTCCTGACAGACCATTACCAACCACACTTAGTCTTTGTGTCACGCTAATAGACTTATCGATATGAGCTGTAAACGCTTTGGCAATAGGGTGCAAGGAGCCAGATTCTAATGCCGCAATGTAACCAAGTGCTTCGGCCTTTGATATATCGCCGGTTAGCTCCACATCACTAATCGACAATGAACCTAAGGTAAGGGTACCGGTTTTATCAAAAACAACATGTTGGATTTTAGGCAATTTTTCAAATATACCAGAGCGACGGGTAATGATCCCAAGACGGGTCATAATCGCTGTACCACAGGTCACAGCGGTTGGCGTTGCTAAAGCAAGGGCGCAAGGGCAGGTTGCTACTAATACTGACAGCGTCACCCAAAAAACGTCTTCCGGTGAATAGAAATACCAAAACAGATAGGTCAATGTGGCAATCAGTAAAATAGCCGCAGTAAAGTAATTTGAGAACCTGTCGGCGTATAAGGCGACTTTGGGCTTATTGTTAGATGCTATCTCTTGCAGACGAATAATTTCAGCAACTAACTGATCTTGCCCAAGCGCAGTCACTCTAACTAATATTGGCTGCTCAATGTTAATGGTACCGGCAAACACCTCTGACTCAAGCGCTTTATGTAATGGCATCTGCTCACCCGTTAACATGGCTTCATTTACCGCAGACTCACCTTCAACAACAACACCGTCAGCAGCAATAACGTCACCCGGCTTAACTAAAATGATATCGCCAATAACCAGCCGTTTAGCGGGGACTTCATCAAAACCTTCGTCAGTTTTTAATTGTGCGGTTAACGGTACAAGCTTATGGAGGTTGCTGGAACTCACAGAGGCTTTTTGACGGGCATTTTGCTCAAAGAAGCGGCCCAGCAACAAGAAGAAGGTAAACATGGATACCGACTCAAAGTACACTTCGCCAGTACCATTGATGGTTTCAATACAGCTTGCGATATAAGCGCCGCAAATGGCGATACTCACAGAGACGTCCATGTTTAATCTGCCCATCAGCAACGAGCGCACAGCACTAAAGTAAAATGGTTGAGCAGAATAAAAAACAACAGGGGCGGCAAATAACATGCTCACCCAACGAAAGTAGTCTCGGTACTCGGTATCAAGATCGCTAAAATAGCCGGAATAAAGGGCGAGGGCGAACATCATCACCTGCATGGTCGCGAAACCTGCAAGGCCGAGTCTTAATAAAAATTTACGACTGTCTTTCTTACTTTTAGTTTCTTGTTCGTCGACTTGAAACGGCGCTGCTTGGTAGCCAATATGGCTAATTTGATTGAGAATTTCGCTGAGTTTGATTTTGTCACTGTCCCACGCGATCAAAGCACGCTGCGTGGTTGAGTTAACTTGAATGTTAGCGATGCCATTAAGCTTATTAATCTTATGTTCAATCAGCCAAGCACAAGCAGCGCAAGTGATCCCATCAACCGTTAACGAGACTTCATTTAACGCATCTCTTTGTTGAATAAAGTCTTGCTGCACTTCTGGTAAGTCATAAGCACTGAAATTTGATAACTCTTCAGGCACCAACGCAGTTTGCTTATTACCAGGCTCTGTACGGAACTTATAGTAATTGGTCAGTCCAGCATCGATAATCGCTTGCGACACTGCTTGGCAACCTGGGCAACACATGAGCTGCTCCACTTCGTTAATGGTGGTTGTGAATTGCTGACCAGTTAAAACGGGTTCGCTACAATGAAAGCAGCTTGTTTGACTCATGGGATGTTATTCTTTTTGTAAGTATTTGAAAAACCCGCTGCAGATGCGAACGGGTTAGGGCATAAACTAATTAGTTTAACCAGTACTGTTGATCATCTTTTAGCGTTACGCGTTGCTGTATACGCCAAGTTTGATCATAACCTTCAATTCTGACGTCCCAAGGGCCTTCAATACTCTGCGTTAAATCAATTCGATATACGCCATTGGCATCAGCGGTGACAATTTGCGAGAAATCTCGTTCTTCAAGAGTCGGGTGATAAAAGCTAATGCTTAAGCCTGCAAGATAGGTATCGCCACCTTGTTGAGAGAGCTCAACGTATTTGTCATCAAACTCTAGCATGTAGTTCATGCCAAGCTGCTTAGCATGCTTTATCTTTCGAAGGTCAATATTAATGCCTTTACCTTCTTTATAGTATTCTTCGGTAACCAATGGGTCTTGGTTGTTAAAAGCAACCCAAAATAAATTGATACTTGCGACCACGGCACATAATGGCAGTATGATAAGAAACCAAGGCCAGAACTGTTTATACCAGGGTTGTGGAGTCGACATTATTTACCGCCTTTATTTATTAGAATAGTTGTTAAATGCTGGGAAAAAAGAACGCATATTTTACCCAAAAAACTGTGATTTAGCACTTAAAAAAAAGGCCTCGTTGGTGACGAGGCCTTATTAGCACACTAGATGTTGCTCTGGTGTAATTACTTGTTTGACAAGCTGTAAACGTAAGCTGTGATTACGTGAACTTTTTCTTCACCTAATACATCTTTCCATGCAGGCATAACACCTGTACGACCGTTCTGAATTGACTGCTCGATAGCGCCACGACTTCCGCCGTAGACCCACGCATTGTCAGTTAGGTTAGGTGCACCCATAAACTTGTTACCGGTGCCGTCCATACCATGACAGGCAAAACAGCCTTTCATAAATGAACCCTGTCCTTGAGCTGCAAGTGCTGCATCGTGCTCACGACCAGATAGGCTTACAACGTATTCAGCTAGACCGGTAATCTCACTGTCTTCAATCGGTAAACCACCTTTTGGCGGCATCATACCGTGACGACCGTTCATGATTGAGGTCTTAATCGTTGCCAGCTCACCACCATATAACCAAGCGTTGTCGGTTAGGTTAGGGAAGCCTTTGCTACCACGCGCGTCACTACCATGACACATTGCACAGTTTTGTAAGAATAGACGTCCACCCACTTTTAGGGCTTCTTCATTCTTAACTAACTCTTCCAATGGCGTATCAGCATATGCCTTGAAGATAGGACCAAACTTTTCGTCTGCGTGCTTAACTTCTTGGTCATACTGTACCCAACGCCCTTCATTTTGAGCGTCAATAACAGCTTGCTTTGACTCTTCAATAGTACGAACGCTTTGGTTAGCACTTGTCCAACCTAATAAGCCTTTGAAACTACCAAGTCCTGGGTACAGTGCCAAATAGATAACACTGAATACGATGGTAATGTAGAACATATAACTCCACCACTTAGGTAGTGGGTTGTTTAGTTCTTCAATACCGTCGAAGCTGTGACCCATTGATTCGCCTTCTTCTACGCCCGTGTCGTTCTTAGAACAAGCACGAAGTAGAACAATACAACCAATGATTACCACAACGGTGAGTACGATAATCCATACACTCCAGAAGTTACTCATCACTTTTGTTCTCCTGAGTCCTTCGATACCGAGATTTTCTCATCATCTGAGAAAACTAGGTTAGCTGCATCGTCGAATTGTTTCTTACGACTAGCGCTATATGCCCAGGCAAATATACCGATGAAGGTCACCATTACAACGATAGTAATAATTCCACGTAATGTGCCGTAATCCATATTTTGCCTCCTTATTTAAGCGCGTGGCCAAGTGATTGCAGATATGCGATCAATGCGTCCAGCTCAGTCTTACCTTTCACAGCGTCTTTAGCGCCAGCAATCTCTTCAGCTGTATACAACTTATGAGTTGGGTGAAAGTTTTGCAGGATTTCCATCTTCTCACCGGTCAAATCACCAGTAAGGATGTTTTCTGCTAACCAAGGGTACGCAGGCATATTTGACTGAGGTACAACAGCGCGAGGATCAATTAAGTGAACCTCATGCCATTTGTCACTGTAACGACCGCCAACACGGGCTAAATCTGGACCTGTACGCTTAGAGCCCCACTGGAATGGGTGATCCCAAACTGACTCGCCAGCTACAGAGTAGTGGCCATAACGTTCAGTTTCTGCGCGAAGAGGACGGATCATCTGGCTGTGACAGCCATAACAGCCCTCACGAACATAGATGTCACGGCCTTCAATCTGCATTGCCGTATAAGGGATCTGACCTTCTAATGGCTCAGTTGTATCTTCTTGGAACAGTAGGGGTGTAATCTCAACCAAGCTACCAAAGCTGATTGCGATAACAGTAAAGATCCCTAATAGACCGATGTTTTTCTCAACTAGCTCATGATTAAATTTCATCGTATCTACTCCTTAAGCTGCTTTTGCTTCAGCAATTGCTGGCAAAGAATCTTTAGGGGCCTTAACAGTACGCAGTACGTTGTATGCCATTATGAACATACCTGTAAGGAAGAATACACCACCTAGGAAACGTACAAAGTAGAACGGGTAAGAGGCTTCTAAGCTTTCAACAAAGCTATAAGTCAATGTACCGTCAGAGTTAACTGCGCGCCACATTAGACCCTGCATCACACCAGAGATCCACATTGAAACGATATAAAGAACAGTACCGATTGTTGCCAACCAGAAGTGAACGTTAATTAGGCTTGTGCTGTACATACGGCCGTGGCCAAACAGAACTGGGATCAAGTGATACAAAGAACCGATTGAAACCATAGCAACCCAGCCCAATGCACCAGAGTGAACGTGTCCAACAGTCCAGTCAGTGTAATGAGAAAGTGCGTTAACCGTCTTAATTGCCATCATTGGGCCTTCGAAGGTAGACATACCATAGAAAGACAATGAAACAACAAGGAAACGCAAGATTGGGTCAGTACGAAGTTTGTGCCAGGCACCAGATAAAGTCATGATACCGTTAATCATACCACCCCAAGACGGAGCGAATAGGATTAGAGACATCACCATACCAAGTGACTGTGTCCAGTCTGGAAGCGCTGTATAGTGTAGGTGGTGAGGACCAGCCCAGATATACAAAGCAATCAATGCCCAGAAGTGAACGATAGATAGACGGTACGAGTAAACTGGTCGGCCAGCTTGCTTAGGAACGAAGTAGTACATCATACCTAGGAAGCCTGCAGTTAGCAGGAAGCCCACCGCGTTGTGACCATACCACCACTGGACCATCGCATCTACTGCACCACTATAGAGTGAGTAAGACTTAGTCATCGTTAACGGTACAGCCATAGAGTTAACTATGTGAAGTACTGCTACTGTGATAATAAAGGCACCAAAGAACCAGTTCGCCACATAAATGTGGGACGTTGTTCGTTTAATGATCGTACCGAAGAAAACCACAGCATAGGAAACCCATACGACGGTAATTGCGATATCAATTGGCCATTCTAATTCAGCGTATTCTTTACCACTGGTAATACCAAGCGGCAAACTAATGGCTGCTGAAAGAATGATGGCTTGCCAACCCCAGAACGTAAATGCAGCTAACTTAGGTGCAAATAGTCGAGTTTGACAGGTGCGTTGAACGATATAATAGGATGTGGCGAAAAGGGCTGAAGTGCCAAACGCAAAAATCACGGCATTCGTATGTAGTGGTCGTAGACGACTATACGTTAACCATGACGTTTCGAAGTTTAGCTGCGGCCAGATCAACTGAGCTGCAATTAATACACCTACTGACATACCAACAATTCCCCATAACACGGTAGTTAGGGCAAATTGACGGACGACAGTGTAGTTGTAATCAGCGCCTTGAGGCTGGGAATGGTTCATCATATTGCTTCCACTGCTTATTACTTATACTTATTGTTGTGTAGAGTAAAGCTCTACCCGTATATATGACAAAAACCATGCTACCTAACGGAAACATAGGTTATGTGTCAATGTGTAACCTTACATTTCATGAAGTAACGCAAGGCAAAGCAATGATACTTGAGCTATATCAAAAAAGATAGGAATTACCCCTCCAGATAAGTTGATCTAGATCAAGGTACTCAATAGAATGTTAAAACAAATGATGTAAAGGTTAAATAACGTGCAAGTCACTCACAAATCAACACTATTAACAATTCTATACAGCCTCATCCCGGTCGCATTTTTACTGGGGTGTGAGCCAAAAACCCAAGATGTTACACCGTCAACTCCTGTAGATATAAGTCTTTGCAGTTTTGAAATGGGTCCATGCATCAAAACGGTTGCCGATGTTGACATCGAGTTAAGCCTTAACCCTTGGCAGGCGCCGAGTGAGCAGCCTATACAGATGGCACTGCATACCTCGAAACCCTTAAGTAATGTTAAGGTTAAATTACAGGGTAGAGACATGTTTATGGGCATTATTCCGGTAAATTTGACCCAAATGGGAGAAAATGACTATAACGCACCACTAATATACGGTTCGTGTAGTAGTGGCTATATGGTTTGGAGTGCAGTAGTCAGTTTTGAGCACAATGGCGTAGAGTTATTTACCACTTTTGACTTTTTGGCCGATAGCACCGAGTAGACCTGAACAAGATTATCAGGGTAATTTTTAGTGCACTGCTTATTAAGAGTGCACGGCTTATTGATAGTGTGCTGTTTATTAATAGTGTGCTGTTTATTCATCGTTTCGGCCTGTTTATTAATAGTAAACACTCAAGCACAGATTAAGCACACCAAGCTTTGGGTTTAGGTTAAACAATGCTCAGTTATCACGCATTCACAAAACAGTTGTTGATAATCATTCTCATGTGGGTATATTGTTTTTAAATGAATCGCATTGGGAGGTTTCATCATGACCACTCCAACCAGACAGTTAAATATCAGTATATCTGAAGACAAAATAGCTAAGCTTATCCAGCAAGGCGTACTATGCGCCGCAGATTTCAAATGCCTCGATAGCGACACCAAAAAAGCGGTTTGGCAACTTTGTTTATGGAGCTGTGAGAAACGCATTCACTGCGACAAGCAGTGCCAAGAGCATTGTAAAAATCAATGCGCTATTGCCGAAAGCCCTAATGTACAAAAAATTGATGTACTAAGCTCTGAGCTGATCTTAATGTCGCAAACTGTTACATAAGTTGTGACATAAGCAGTGATAGAAACCTTAAGCATGCACACATTGATCGCTTGTTAAGCGATACGCCCATTTAAGCCGGTTAAACCCTAAATAACCATATCGTTTCTTCATCTTACTGATTAAGATAGTGATATACGGATTGTTACTGGCTCTATTTATGCAATTACCCCCGGTTATCCCATTTTTTGATTCCATCGATTTTATTCAACAGGGTAATCCCGTTGTCAATCAACGCATCACTCAACTTAGCTTGAGTTCACTCGATGAAGCAGGGCTCGCCTACGAGTTAGCTACCGATTGGTTGTTTGAGCAAAAGTACAATGAAAACAACTATAAAGCTTATAGAAGCGAACTGACGACATTTTTACATTGGTGTTTTGATGTGATTAAACTGAACGTTAGTGCAATAGGGCGCAAAGAGATCGGACTCTATGTCGACTATTGCAAGCACCCGCCGTTAGACCTTATTGGCTACTTTAATGTCGCCCAATTTAAACAAGATAAAACCAGCGACATAAGAACGCCCAATCCAAGCTGGCTTCCTTTTAGAGGCTGCAAGGTCGATGGCCAGATAAAACCCTATGTCCTCAGTGATAGCGCACTCAAAACAAAGATAGCCATTCTATCTAGCTTTTATACCTACTTAATGGGGGAGGACTATTGTGAGCGAAATCCCGCACAGATGTGGCTCAATAAGAGCCGCTTTTCATCTAGCCGAAAATACCGCCTCAACACTGACGACGATAATCAGTTGGCATTTACCGAGTTGCAGTGGTCATACATTATGTCCACGGTTGAGAAACTGGCCAAAGCACAGCCTGAATTACACCAACGTAGTTTGTTTCTCATAAAACTTATCTACTCCTGTTATCTGCGCGTATCAGAAGTCTCTGCCAGGGCGGGTTACTCACCGGTGATGAGCCAGTTTAAACAAAACCGTCATTCTGGGATCTGGAGTTTTCATATCCCTAAGAGTAAAGGTGGCAAGAGTCGAAGCGTGGCGATATCTAAAGCATTATTAGCTGCCTTAGTGGATTATCGACGTTACCTAAAGCTGTCAGATTATCCCTCTGCTACTGAGCAGCATCCATTAATCGTACGTCAAAAAGCCGCTGGGCGAGGGCGCGAAGTTGGCAATTTAAATGCCAACCTCGGAATACGCCAAATTCGAGAAGAAGTCGATAAGATCTTCGAACTGGCAGCGATTAGCATCGAAACTGATGGCTTTATTGAAGATGCACTACAGATGCGTGGCTTAAGTATCCACAATATTCGTCACACAGGCATTACTCACGACATCAATATTAATGGCCGGCCATTGTCACACGTACAAGCCGATGCAGGCCACGAGAGTATCGATACCACTTCGCAATATCTGCACACCACCCAGATAGAACGTCACGAAAGTGCCCAGAATAAACCGTTAGATTATCTGCAGGGGATTGAGTAAGAGAGCAGTAGCCACCTAAGCCAAAATCAGTAGGTGGTTTTCATCAATTAGGCTTTGCCTGAAATAAAACGAATGAAAGTTATGCTGCAGGCTATGTTTAATGGCGTATAAGCACGCCGAGGTTCCTTCCATGGAGGCTCGCTTATCGCATCCCTGCGATACACGGCTTATAAGCTCATTTAAACATATCCCTTAAGGTAAAAGTGTCGTTAAAACTTATCATTCGGCAAAGCCATGTTTGAGTTTTGGACGCGCTTTGCATTCGCTTTTATCCCTTCAGCTAATGTTGTAATGCCGCCGTATTCGCAGAACAAACCGCCGATGTAACCAGCCCCAGTAAAGCCCGCATTGGTGGGGGCAACTTATCCGCAAAAGGCCGCGCTCGTGGGCTATCACCTATTTTTGCCTTAACTCAACGCCCAGCCGAGTCTGACAAAACCGCTATCGCTATTTGTTAACAGCGATCAGTTAAGAGTTAACGCGGCCATATTTAGAACAGGGCGACTCAAACGTGTTAAAGGCTAAGGATAACGCAAGATGGTAGCCAAAGAACTAGAAGTACATTTGTCAGAAGTGACAGGACCCAAGCCACTAGATTTTGTTGAGCAGGATGATGTGACGGGTAAGGTAACAAAGGGAAATCTAAGGCGGTAAAGTAGGTTTTACTAAATAACTTAAGTTTTTTATCTCAATTTTAGTAAAAATTGAGATAAAAAAATTTAGTTAAGCTATATTCAACTCAATTACGGTAAAAAATGAGTTGAATATGATTTCAAAGCCTCCTAAACATATTTCTATTTCAAAAGCGCTTCAAGAAATGTCTCCAGTGCAGATGGAAGCTCATATGAAATACAACACGCCAGTTGATGACAAAGGGCGGTATCTACATTATGACGATTTTCAATATCGGTGCGATAAAGGGTTAGACATAAATACTTGCTGGCATTTCACTAAAATGGCAAGGAGAAGACAATCAAATCACCTGCTTACAGTTGGAAATAGTGAGCGTTGTCGTTTTTTCTTAACTGCAGGTATACAACGAGCAATCTCCTTGACAGATCGTTGCACTACAAATGCATCTTTAGAGTGGATGAGTAGTAATATTGGCGAAGATAAGCACTTTGAATATCTCTTTAATGATCTCGTAGAAGATGAAGCTATTAGCAGTAGTCAGCTCGAAGGAGCTGCAACTACGACTAAGGCTGCTAAAGATCTGTTAAAGTCACAAAGAAAACCTCGCACTCCTGATGAAAAAATGATTATCGGGAACTTTACTATGATGAAATTTGCTTGGGAAAATAGGAAAAAAGACCTGACACTAGATTTATTCCTTGAGCTTCATAAGATTGGAGTTGAAGGGATAGATGATAAAAAGTATTTTCCGGGCAAGCTGAGAGATAGTGAATCTGAAGTTGTAGTTGCTGATGGTGAAGGAAATATTATACATACTCTACCAGATGCAAATGGTTTGATTGCACGTTTAGAAAAACTATTCATTTGGGCTAACAAATGTCATCACGATGCTGATAATAAAACATTTGTTCATCCTTTAGTAAAAGCGTCTGCTTTACATTTTGCAATAGGTTACGAGCACCCATTTCACGATGGGAATGGGCGTGTAGCAAGATCTTTGTTTTATTGGTATATGTTTAAGCATGACTTTGCAGCTTTTAGGTATATAGCTATTAGTACCCTTTTAAAAGCTGCTCCAGTTCAGTACGGGAAAAGTTATTTATATACTGAAACGGATGAGATGGATTTAACGTATTTTATTGATTACCAATGCTCAATTGTTATAAGAGCTATTAATCAGTTTGTCGATGCGTACGAAAAATCTGTGAAAGGTATTGAAGAGTTCAACACTTGGCTAATTCATTCAGGTTTATATAGAAAACTAAATGATAAACAAAGAGTTGTTTTTCAAATAGCAAAAAGTGGCTATGCGAAAAATTTCACTACAAGTAATGTAAAAGATAATTTAGGTTGCTCATACAATACTGCAGCTTCAGCATTAAATGGTTTGGTTGATTTAAAATTATTTAAAAAAGTTAAAATGGGCAAACAGTGGTATTTCTCAATGTATAGCAAGGATTATATTAAGGAAAATTGGGTTAAAGTTAAGTAGTAAAGTAGAAACCGTACCCGTTAACGGGTACGGTTTTTTTGTGCCCCAAATTCACGTATACCTACAGTCCTGAGATAAAGATAACGCTGTGAAGCGTCATCTATTTCAAAAAAGCTGGCGCCATAAGCGTTAACTCTCCCTTGAGGACTTCTACATGCTTAAAAGCCTCTATAAATAGCCAAGGCCCATCGTGACTCGCGCTAATCGGGCAGTTGGGCTCATTGCTACGGGGATTGTATATGCCAGAAATCGTATTCCAGCTGTTTGCCGTGTGATCGAGGGCTTATATAATCGCTTGTACCTTTCCTAAATCTAATTTCCCGAAACTTATTTTCCAAAACTCATTTTTATTTTTACTAAACTGGTGCTTACTGTTGCTGCTGTATGACATTCAGCTTAGCGGTGTTTTTCAAAGTAGTTAGCGATACTTACTCGCAATTATTGTTTAGACTCATGTTTATGTTCAGATTCTTGTTTAGATTCAGGTTCAGATTGTGGTAGCGTGTTTATGCTACAGGCATGGCCATTTTGCTCAGCCTTATACGTTATTGGAGTTCAGTGTTGGCAAAGATTATCTTGCAAGGTTTTATCATCGTATCTGATCCAGACCTTGAGCTAGTCAGTCGTGAATTGGTCACGCACCAAAGCCTCACCTTAAAAGAGCCTGGGTGTTTAACTTTTAGTGTGACACCTGACGAGTCCAATCGTAATAAGTTTAATGTTTACGAGGAATTTGTAGATCAAACAGCTATTAATAATCATCAAGCTAGAGTGAAATCATCTCAATGGGGAAGAGTCACTCAAAACGTTCAAAGGCACTATCAAATAAAACGTTCTAACTAAGCTTAATCCGCCTTTAAAAGGGCGCTATAACGCTGCGATAAAATGGAGTGATATGGAAATCAGGCAAGCAACTCAAAATGATTTAGCGAAGCTCTTCACCTACTTAAATGATCATTTGTCAGATAATGGTGACGGTGATACTCATCTTTTCCAGCCGATGTCTAAAGCAGAATCAACGTTAAATGAAGCAATGAAGGCACGTTTTACTGCTGGCATTAACACGCAAATGTACCACCCAGGTTGGCGACGTCTTTGGCTCGCATTCGATGAAAACAAAAAGATAGTAGGGCACATCGATATTCGAGGTCATGCAGAAAACCATACACAACATAGAGTATTACTGGGTATGGGAGTCGATCGTTCAGTTCGTAAACAGGGGATCGGCAAGCAATTAATCAAAAAAATGCTAGAGTGGGTTGCTGATAACACTGGTATTGAGTTTATCGATCTTTGGGTTCTTTCTAATAATGTCTCCGCACAAAAACTGTATATCAGCACTGGGTTTGAGAAATGTGGCGAGATAAAAGACATGTTTAAAATAGACGGTAAGTCTCTATCTTATACTCTTATGTCTCGAGCAACTGTTATAGCTCATGGCTAGTAAAAATAGAGCAGGGAACAGGCCAATATCTCGTGTTATCTTGTGTTATTGAAGAGGAATGAGCAACGCCAAGCTCTCAATACAAGCATCAATAAATTCTAGCCGAGCAGGGCGCGATGATGACTGATTTCAGTCTAAAAAAAAGCATTAACAGTTTTTGTTGGCTGCTTAGCTTATTTAGTTAAAATCAAACCATTAACACTTCAATTAAACCTTCTATTTAGCCGGACAAGAGTAGGGCGTGGACACGATAATTGCAGCTCGTAACTGCTCGAAATGACGTTAATTTAACGCTTGACGCTTATTTGTAAGCTGCTGATTATAAGTGGTAATTATTTGATTGGCGCAGTGATAATGCCTCAGAATCATCTTAAATTACCATCCTAACTTGCTCAGTTTTAGCAACACACCAACTCTGTATCTAATCCAATTGCTAACCACATTGTTAACCACAAAATCTAAGTTGGCTTTATATAAGCTGGCATTGTGCTGTGATTTAAACTGTAAATTCAACTGGGATTTCTGATATCAGTTAATGCCGATAAGTGACATTATCGGCATTTGCCTTAAAAGGGGATTTTGGGGTTATATCTCTATATATCCTTAAAGTTCTTATCTGTCTGTTTAATGCTTTAACTCTTTACTTCACTGTCTATCGCTTGCCAGGTATGGCGTCACTCTATCAGATAAAGGTAATGACTAATGTTGGGCTATCCGTACTATGTTCGTTTTTTGGCATGACGCTGCGTTCGCGGGCGTTCTGATTACCGATTTTTTACTATTTAGTTTGAGCTAGTTTAGTTCGAGCTAGTTTAGTTTGAGTTACTTAAGTTGGAGTTAGCCTGCAGCTAATCTCAAGTCTACTCAAACCTTATCTGAACCCTGAAACTAACTAAGTATTAGCCTTAACAAGATTTGGCGAGATTTAGCCAAGGTTAGCTAGGTTTAGACAAAACGGTTCCAATTAAGACTCTCCAGTTTACGGCATTGTGAGTTATGACATTGCTATGATTAAGCTAGATATGACTTAGCGGGATTAACGCTTGTTTGGTACTGTGCTGATAACTAGCTGTGCTAGACAAAGCTAGTATTAGAACCGCAGTTTCAGAACTGGACTTAATCTAAGGCTAAGATTTAGCTAAACTGGTTATTGGTATCTAGCTAGTTATAGTCAATCAGTTTTAGTGAAAATCATACGGCGCGCTGTGTGGCTGCTTTAAAGTTTTGCCTAGCTCAGCTCGCCAGATTTCACGTAGCGCACGATAATAAATGGCGGTTTTTAGAGTATTTTCAATCTGCTGCGAGCTTTCTGGGTTTCTAGCTATAGGACTAAGACGCAGCATTTTGTTCAAGTGTTCAGTGCAAAGCGCTTAGATTAAGTGCTTAGGCTAAGTACCAAATCAAACGCATCGTGGCACATAGTAAGTGCAAATATAATCTGCTTAGCTGTTTACTGAGTCTGCGTGATTGAGTTTGTGTATCAGCTTTTGAGTATGAGGTATTAATTTAGTATTTAGAGCTTGGGATATTAACGGCATTTGAGAATGCTGGTTGATAACCTGAAGCCTTAACCAAATGAAGCCTTAACCAAGTTCAGTTCAAGTATTGTTTTAGCCAAGTGAAATAGAAAGCTATAACTTAAAACAGCAAAGTCCCAATACATAAACCAAGTGATGTAAATGTCAGGCTGCAGGCATACAGCTTGTATGAAACTAGAGAACACGAACGTACATAGTAAAGTATTGCCTTAGGTGTCAGCATAGAATCACTGTAGAAGCTCATTTGAGCTAAACATTCAGGTCTAACCCCATCTTGATAGCTCTTACATGGGTATGCGCACAATGTATATTATGTTAAATAGGGTTTATGAAGAGATACCTTTTCTGATGTCTTTGTGTTATTCGTACTTTAACTCTGGATTGATCCAGTTAAAGGTGTTTGTTCTTTTCCCCATACTTCTATAGACCTATAAGCAAGTATTCCGAATCAGGTTTAAAAAACGAAACTATAACTCTGGATCAACTATGGTCATGGTGCTATCAGGTTTCTTCTGAATCTAAATCAAAAAAGTTAATTTTACCTAGATGAACAGCATCTGATTAATGTCTTTAGCTAAGCTATACCTATTACTTCTTAATCTCGACTCTTAGCTATAGGTGAATTAACTGAGTTCGTGGTTAATGGCACTCATCGACGCGACTGAACTTGCATAGCTTCAACCTGGACAGGCAGGTTAAATGCTAACGAAGAACGCTGTAGTATCAATCCGCTAACCCACCTATAGTAAGAGCTGAAATGTCATTTACCGCGATTTATTCGCGTGCGCTACGGAAATCCAACTGGCTAAACAAGCTAAAGTTGTTTTAGTTCTGAGTCAGTTTTTGGTTATTTATATTAGCTACAGCATGACTTATTAAATAAACAGCCAGATTACGTTTAAATTGTTTGTTAACTAAGGTTTTAATCTTAATGCTCTAATCTAGAGCATTTTATCTACCAGTTAATGTCAGGGAGAGCACTATTGCGGATATTACTGATTATGCCATCATTTTTAGAAGGGTATTTTTCAAGCGCCCTATTCTCTTCATATTAGTTTGGCCAATTACTACATCGTAAACATATTCAAAAATGGAGGCTTACCAGTGGAGAATAGGAGCAAAGGTTTACTAAAGATAAGCAGAAATGACTTAGAGCGATAACCCTATGCGTTATAAATGAACCGTCCTGTACGGAACCCATGCAGGCTGGTCTGTGAGCGGGAGGCTAGAGACCTCCGCCTACCCGACTAAGTGAGTGTGCCAACCACTTGTTTAGCAACGTTATTATTTTGGGTCATTGCCTCAAAAAGCTTTTGATATAACATTATGTGCAATGTTGTATATTCTAGAGGTGTCTTCAGATGACTTTCCATGTAGAAAGATAACATCTGGCTAAACCTTTCAATCATATCATTTGAACTTCTCAGCTCTCTTTCCGCCAACTCTAGTTTCTCTATTCGTTGAATGGGCAAATCCATAAACAAGTTATAATCATAACGCCATGGATTTTGCTCCTTTTCCCCATCCCATAAAGTAAGATATCCAGAATCTTTTATTATCTTAGAAATTTGCTGATCAAATTTGGCGTTTTTGAACATATAATGAGACAAATCAGTTAATGTTTGAATATCTTCATCTGTGATTTTTCTTGCGCTCTCAAGAATATGATTCGTAATATTGGCTTGCTTTTCCAATGGACTCTGGCTTTGTGCAAATTCGATATCAGCATCACTGGCAACTCGTACTGCTTCGTAAACAATGGATAATTTGGTGCATTCCTCGATCTCTTTCGGCATACAAAACTCTGGATTATCGACAAGTTGAACGCCAACAAAATTATATGCTTGAGCAACAAGTTTAGAGCAATATTGCCTGTTATCTCCAACTGAAATGTTTGCTTATATCTTTGAATTAAGTGCCCCCTTAATTGAGTATCCCTTGCCGACTTGGAGTCGAGCAAAAGAACATGCTTCTTTCGCTTTTACTGCGTCACTTAGCCGAAGTAGTCTGACATTACTGGAAGACTCAAACATTAGCCTTTGAATATTATCTGAGTGAACCCCACCTCTATCGGAATGTATGTAACTTCCATGCCCAACATAAAGAATTGCATGAGAAAATGAGCCTTTAGTGTGTTTTTTGATAAACCGACTCAACTTCTCATCATCACCTGTGAGAATAATATCTCCTTCTTTTAAAATTTCCATATTCAATAAATACATAAAACCTCCTTACTCACCAAAGCCCCAATCAGAGGCAATAAAATAGTTGGTTAAAATTAGCGACGCAGGAGCAAAAACCTACTATTTTCAGTCCTGCTGAATTAGCTTGCTAGCTTGCGCATTAACACTAAATATCAGACGACTTCTAACAAATTAATTGTATCGTTAATTAATACACTATCTATTAAAGCTGTCTCGGATAAAAATGAATGCTTGGTTTTGCTATCGCCAATGCAAATCAATTTTGTGGCTGAAGAAAAATATTCACTTTTAATGGTTTCAATATTAAAAAGAGGGTTAGACGATGTTTCATCTCCTTTGTATTCAGCGACAGAAAAAACAACTTGACCACTGGATTTGGTTTCTTGAGAAAGGAATTTAAAAATATTACTTCTACTCTCTGTATCAATATCCTCTTTAAAAATTGCATCTAGAAGAAATGGAAAACTATGAAGGCTCGTGTTTTTCATAACCATTTCATAGAACGAAAAGTTATACGCCATTAACAACTGATGTAACTCTACGCCTTGGTACGGGAAAGAATTTAAAGAATATAACTCCTGATATTTAGTTTCTTTTGGTAACTGAACACCTAATGCTAAGATTTTACGCTTGAATATAGCCAGAAAATCTCTTTCCTTAGCTCTTCTCAAAGAGTCTATATCAAAACCATTTCCTAACTCTTCTATTTCTTCATTTATCCTATCAATTCTTTTTTTACATGTTCCTTTCTTAATTGCAATATTTTTTAACACTCTTAAGTTTGCATTATGATCCAGCCACGAATCAAATGTAATATTATCTGACTTTAAGCGTCGTAAAAGCCCATAATCTTCTTCTACCTTTGTTCTCAAATAAGTTACACGTTGTTCGACAGAGTTTAGCTTGGTCGCATTATTTTTAATTTTTTCTTTTACTATGTCTTTTTCTTTAAAGGCATCATTGATATCTTGGCTGTATTTATAAAACTCTTTCAGATCACCCGGTAAATTTTGGTCACATGTGGGACAATGATCAATTTTTGGCTTTTGATTTTTTATGTTCGATATTATTTGAGTTAATACCCTCTGCCTCCCCCTCAACATACTCATTTTATTACATAGCTTAGTATGTTCGGCTTCTTTTTCTGATAATTCTTTGCTTAAACCTTGATAGCCTTCAAGGTAGTTATCTGCCTCACCTTTAAAACGCTCATCAAGTAATTTTGATATTTTCAACTCTTCATTTTTAACTTCATAAGAATCAAGTTGTTTTAATTCAAAATTTAATTCTTTACGTTCTTTCTCTAGGTTGTATTTAATAATTCTTTTGTGGTCATTTTTAATGCCGCAATAGTAATCTAAATAGTCAAACTTGAAGTCTTTATAAAACCTATAATCACCTATTGACTCGCGTATATATACCCACCCTACAGATTGGGATATATAATAAGGTAATAGTGCGGCCTCTAATGGCGCACCTATTAATTCAGTTTGCTTTTGTAAAACCAAATCAAAACCTATTAGTTTTGACAAAAGCTCTTTGTATCTAATGTACTCATACGAGTTATTACTGTTAATTCCGTCAAACCTAACAGGGGGTTCATTTCCTTTTTGTAAAACTAACGTATCATTAGAACGTACAAATACAAGATTACAAATTTCTTCAGGTTTCTCTAGTACACAGTCAAGCCGAAAAAAAACATCATCACCGTTAATATCATTCAAATTGTCTTTCGAGTCATTTATCCCCATCGAATAAATAATTGATTGAATAAGAGTGCTTTTCCCCGAAGTATTTCGACCATGAACAATATTTACTGAATCACTAAACTCTGTATGAAAGCCTTTCTCACCATTAGGAGAATAAACCAATAAACTTTTTAAAATTAACTTAGGCATACATCCCTCTTGTTTCTACATATGCTGCAATTACGGCGAATGAAACCATGTAGCTTTCTAATCTAGGTTGGAATTGTTTTTGATAACAGTGATATAAATCCACAATACAATCCGCTTCATTAGTGTGTTTGTCATCAATATCAGTTCTAGTTTCAACAAATTTGTAAATTTTACGATATTCTATTTGTTGAATATCTTTAAAGTAATCAAAACAATTTTCTAGCAACTCTTTTGCTCTTCGTTGTATTGGTAGTTTCAATTCGAGTTCACTAGAAATTTGTTCTGAGTATTGCCTCCAAAAATCAAAAGATTTTTTACCTTCAGTAATCATATTGAAAGTTTCATTTATTTTTTCTTTGGTTACTCTTTTACTTGAGTCAGATAAAAGAACTTTATTATCATTATTATACGTTTGCTCAGCATCTTCCAATAACCGCATTAAAGTAGAAATGACGGCCTCATGGTCATTTACCTTTTGACCAAAGTGCTCCATGGATAAACCTTTGAGCTCTCTTTGCCAGCTCTGGTAGCTTTGAGCAAAATCAATATATTGAAAATGTACGTTCTCTAATTGAGTGATTTCAAGTATTGACTGGCAAATCCTTGGTTCAATATTTTCTTTAATTTTGTCTGTTAAATCAGAGTATTTTTTGCGTCTATTGGAAACTTGAACTTTAACTTTATCTTGTTTTACGCCTTTTTCGTGCTTACTTGTTAAGAATACATTTCGATTAGTAAGAAAGTTTAACGTGTGTTTATAATCACTAGATTTTTCATGAGGATCATTGAGAAGCTCCTTGCCTACCGCCGTCATTTTCCCAATTATTTCACAAAGATCACTGTCTGTTCTCCAGTCATCTCTTGATTTTTTTGCTTGATATGTATCGATTTTGTTTAAATGACGGTTTTCATCTAAAAATGCAAATAGAAAGTCTTCATGGTGCTCCAAACAAATAAAGTAATTTTTTAAGTTGATTGTTTCATAACTATCAAGCAATAGAAAAACAACACAGCAGCGCTGAAATGAATACCCAGTGCCGCCCTCGACACCTGAATTACTACTTACCATAATTTTCTTCCATGCATATTGTTATAATTCGTCATTTGTTCAAACCCAGCGCAAGCAAGTTAACGCCAAATTAAGTAGTGCGCAACGCTACAACCTAGCCTAAGCCATTTCGGCGTAACCACTTAAGCTGACAAGCGCCAATCGCTGCAAATCGGCTTGAATTTCTTGTAAGTGTGTCACAGACGCTCTGGCCAAAATTGTTCAATTTCCGCTTCAATGGAATTTATAACGAATTCCAAAGCTGCAAAAAATGACTCGTTTAAAGTGGGCGTACTATATATCTGACTATCAAAGTGTGATTTATTTCTTCTGTCTTTAAGATGTTCCAGGCCTGTCAGCTGTAATTCAGAAATAGACGCAACGTCGGAATAACCATGTTTTAACAAACGACCACCATTCATAGTTAAGTCGATAAAGTTGATGCCCTTATACCCAGAAAGCTCTGATACATGGATTTTCTCTCTTTTTTGCCGCTTCGAGAGCTCTCTGCTCCCATCAATTTGGTGAATAATATACCCACGCTTAAGGAGGGTTGAACACATATAGTTCTCAAATGCAGCTAACAATAATAAGTCATCTCCTATCCCATCATAGAGTGTCTTCCTAGCTTCAAGTGCTTCTCCTAGTTCCTTTATTCGAAGAGTATGATCTAGCGTATTGTTTAAAAAAGAAAGCCTACTAAATTCCTCATTGGCATACTTTAACTCATCTAATTTCCCATAAACTGATGTCTTTTTGAGAATTTGAAATGAGTACCAAAGAGAGCCTTTTGATGCAGAGTTTAATACATCTGTATTTTGCTCCATATATGCACACTGTATATCCCTATGACTTGGCATGATTCCTCCTTTTCTGGTTGCACAAATACTAAGACGTTAGTGCGCACTCGCTTATATTTGGCAAAACGCGCATGCGCATTTAATAATGCTTATTATTTAAGCCTTACTAAAGTAAAGCCATTGATTTATAAGCACTCTAGCAGAACGGTACAAAATAAACGAGCACGAAAAATTGCAAAGTGAGCATTGATATTGATGTCTTATCGAAAGTAATCAGTAGTAGTGATTTATCGATTAGTAAAAGTAGGGCTACTGGCTTGTTACTTATCGGTACTACTTAGCGCTAGTAACGCATAATGGGGCAAAACCTTCTTAGAGTATTGAGTCTAGTAAAAGTACCTTAGTTTATTTGAAGCCCTAAATTACTACGACCCTTTATCCTGCAAAATACAATAGTTGACCCCGAAGGGGCTGTGTAACGTACAAACGATTAGTTAGCTGTCAATCATAAGCGCCGGCCAAAAGGCCGGGTTTATTAAATAATCGATATCACCTTTCTTTTTAATTATTCCGGATACAAGCTTCATACTATAATTGAAGTTGTAGATATATTTTGGTTCATCATCAATCACCAACCCAAGAAATCCGTACCAAAGTAACAATTCAAAAATCTTGTCAATGAAGCGTTCCTCAACCCCAAAGCCAATTAAAGTCGAATATATTTGATCTTTCTTAATCGTTGACGCACTTCCAATAAATGCATAAAGAATATCATCAACACTATTCTCCACATCATTAATTTCATAGCCAATGTCAGCTAAAAGGTCTGTTGAGTACGCGGCAAGTCCCTTATCAATATCTTCCTTTTGAACACATTCATGATTCAAGTTGATGGCAAAGCTTTTGCACTGACTTATAAGGTTTAGTAAAAACCTTGGCCTCATCAGGGATCGATCAATAAGATACTGTGAACTTTCCTCTCCATTAAAATGACTGACACATATCTTTGGCCACAACGCCTCGAAAGTGCTATCTCCATCTATCTCATTCGAGACGATTCTTAATCGTATTAACTCTCTCAATAGGTCAGGGTCGGTCCAATCAAGCAGAACACTTCCTTCCTTCCCTCTATCCGAGGTTTCTTTGACTAAAAGCTCATAAACATCATTTCGCAAAAATACGATAGTATTAACTTCAATGTTTACTCTTCCAAACTGTCGCTCAATTTTCTTTGTGGCATCAATTAATGCTCTAATTATCAATAAATCTTCTTTTTCAAGACCTGATGTAGGCCATCCTTTGTCAATATTATCAAACAGTAACCAACAAGTTTCTTTGTGACTCATGTAATCGATAACTTGATTGGTCAAGCTCTTAACATCGTGACAATATAGCATCTCAGTAAGATTGGATGCAGACAGCCTAACCTGTGTCTCATCACCGTATTTGGACCTATATTCTGTAGTAATCTTCTCCATAAGAGAACTCATCCTCTCAGAGAAATCACCCTCAGTCACATAATCATCCGCATGGTATAAGTCTGCCAAAGCCCGATAAGGTTCATATAACGTATGATCGCGTTTATGCTGTTCCCTATCTTTTTCCAATATTTTATAGCATATTTCCAAGAGAAGAACGTACTCCCAAAAAGCCATAATTGTATGCTGAAAAGTACCTTCCTCAAGAAATGATAAAATTAACTCTTTAAACTTTATTAACTTGTATCCATCAGGTTTTAGGTCTAAAACAACGTTGCCTTTTTTGTTCCTTTCCCTATCACGAACCTGTAGGAAAATCGCGGACTTTCCAGCCCCTTTCCGACCAACGACTATGTTCGCCTCCCCTCTAAGAGACTTCAAAAATTGATCTGTCTTTAGATAATAATTATGAAGAGAGCGCATTTCGTTTTCAGCAGATGTAGACCCAAGATCAAGAGATTGGAGAAAAGTATCATCAGTTGTAGAAATAATTTTCGTGTCTTGTTGAAATGCTTCGGCTACACGGCTAGCAAAATCGGCAATATACTCATTAATATCGTCAGGATGATAAGAGCAGCAAACAAAATCTCTATAATCCAGCGGCACTGGATCCTCTTCATGCTGAAGAATGCAAAGAGCTTTCCCCATACCATCCGCAAGACCAGCTATGAATGAACCTCGCATATTGTGAACTTCTGAACCTACAGAGTTTTTTGATAAAAGAGGAACAACAACACCATGAGACTCTGAAACTTGATTAATTGCATCACTTGCTGAGAGCCGAGGCTGTTCGTTTGGATCAAAAGATCTAAATAAGTATCGGGCCTTTTTAATTCTAGAAACTATCCGAGTAGCCCAATCAGTCTTATGTAATCCTTCCAATAGGTACACTGGTGATTTGATATTAATTTTATTGGATATTCTTAAAGGACTTACGTTGGTAGCACTCTTGATAAAATCACATAGCTCATTCGAGTTCTGATAGTCTTTATAACCTAATGTATCGAAAATACCGACATCTCGAATACTAGGGTGGTTTTCTCGAATGCTTTTGTTTTTAGTCAAAAGAACTCTTTTACCACGGCCAATAGCATAAGCAATTTCATAAGTAACATTAAAGTTTAATACTGATATATCAGCGACAAGAAAATCACTAGCGTCAATCCCTTCCAACACTTTTTCAGATATGAAATGACCTGGAATATCTAGTGCTTTCCATGTTTCTATATTTATAGATGCATCAATATTTGCTGCCGTAACTGCTTGCTCAATTGTTTGACCTATCGCAGCAGGAGAAGAGGCATAAGCATAGAACCCTAATATTTCAGTAGCCACTGACATTTCCTTTATTAATGTTTGATGTTTCTAGCAAAAAAGCTGTACGTCATTGTGATGTCAGTACATTTATTCTTCAATACTAATACAGAAATAACTCATTACCAATAGCTTAAGAGCTATTCTTTGCGGGTAGTTCTAGACATTATGCAGAGTAAAAAACCAGGAAGGGCTGGCTCATAATAATTGGCTGTATTCTTTATAAATAACAAAGATGGGATAGGCATATTTTCTTCCAACTTTGAGCAAGAGCCTCTCTTGTTCAGATTAGCTTTTCTATAGACAAAGCTTTACTCGTCCTATTTACCTTTTGAACTTGGGGCATAAACGTGTCAGCTGCCCCCTCTGACACGTACCCGGGCAAAATCACGTCACCTCATCCTGTTAAATTAGCTAGCGCTGAATTACCTTGAGCATGGAGAAGCTAAAAGCATTACATTGGAACTTCGAATCCCAATCTTGAGCTGAGAACGCCAAGCGTTAGGATTCACAGCTACGATTCAATGCCTTTTACTTTATGTCGTGTTCTCTCGTTCTTCAGAGGATGAAATTATAGAGTCGACAGTCATTCGCATTAGCATCCATCTAGTAGATTGGAGCCTCAGAATAAACTGCATTGATAATTAATAGGCATGAGCTACTTCATTTCTTAAGTTTGGCCCTATTGAATTCGTAAATAAAGCTTTCAACTCACAAAGATGATTTTTGCCAAACTCCTCAAAAAAATCAGGTATATCTAAAAGTGTGCTTAATCTTTTTCACCCTCTATGCCATTCTTATCCAAGTGAGTTATATGAGCCCCTGCGTTCTTAAGCTGTTCTCATACAATGTTTTCTGAGGAGCGATAATGTGAATAGCAGTTCAAAACTCACGCTCAAGCTTTTGTCCCCTAGTTACTGACAAACTCTTACTGCGTTACTAATGAATGATGCCTATTTTCTTTATCCCATTTCACTTTACCTTGGTATAACGTCGAAGACCGCACTCACTTGCCCAGTTTGTTTTATGACACCCAGAAAATATGACGCAATGTCGTGTTCTGTGTCGTGGCCAAGTCGAAATGCTTTAATTAGACTGGCTTTAATACGTCACCTATGGAGTTCTATATGAGTAAACTTGTCAAATTAGATGGAAGCATCGTAAAAAGATTGCGGGAAAAGTGCCGGTTAACTCAAGAAGAACTAGCTGAAAAAAGTAAAATGTCCAACAGACATATCCAACGTATCGAAGATGTTGATAATAATGGGCAGACTAAGCTGGAAAACGCTGAGTCGATAGCAATAGCACTTGGTGTATCACTGGACACTCTATCGTATTCCCCAGCATCTAAACGCCAAGCGTGGCTTGTTATTCAACAAGGCTTACCCCTGGATTTACGTAATGAAATTGACTCGGTGCTTCGTGAAATTAAGCTGTCTGCTATGCCTTTTGAGAGCCTATCAAGAAGCTCAACAACTTTGTATGTACAAAGTAAAACCTTGCCCTGGTCTGTAACTATTGAACACCACTTTGATGGTGGTGGCGAGATGACTTGGGAGTTTCGCCCCGTTCACTTTGATGAAGATATGGGATTGCTATGGACTGAACCAGACCTTTTAGATGAGATGTTTTGGGAAATCGATGTAGAACAGTTGTGCTACGAAACGGCTTATGACGTAATAATTGACGGGAAGTCTGTGGTGCCAGATAACCTCTCCGCACTATATCGGATAGAGTTTTTCCATCTAAATGCAGATGCTCAACGAGTATATGATGGTTATCAATTGATACAAGATGACTCAGACCTCGCAATCTCGCTCGGTATTTGGTTATCTGAACGTAAGGCTAAGGTGCACGCCTCTCTTAGCTCTTCGGTACCAGGTGCAGTGTTAATTGAATCCGGAGTGCAGGATAATATCAGCTTAGTAATTTCTCGGGTTTGGCAAGATGATAAAAATCAGTTCCAGCGTGCACCGTGGACGTATAAGCATCGTGAAGAAATTGAAACATCAATCAACCAACGTAAACTCGATAAGCAAGGCCCTGTACACGTTACTTACTCGTCTCCTATGCGGTACGACAAAACTATTACACCTATGATCCCAGCACTAAATGAACTTAATATCTATCAAACGAGAAACTAACTAATGAATCAAATTCAATGCGCAAGTTGCTACTGCACACTGTACTTCACGGGTGAAGATGGACCGAGTGGAGTTACAGGTGAATTATGCGGTGACTGTGATCATCAAGTAAACAATTCAAATTTTACAGACTCAAATAATTATACTGACCTAGATTAGAGTACAGGTTGGCGTTATCAATAGTGATAAACACCAACTCAATAGTCCAACTACTAAGTTAGTCATTCCTATAACCCTGCCTACACTAATATCCATATTGAGTTTATCTAAACTATATTCAGGCTGAGGAATTAGCCTGAATGTTTTAGAAATTATGGCTACCAAGGATATTTCACAACCATTCCGCACGTATAGATAACGAAGCTACTTTCGACATTTAATAGGGGGTGTTGGATTTAAGTTTGGCTGTTAAACCATGTTTGCCTTATCACCTTAGGCAATATAACAATGATAAACGCCTTTTTGCTGGGCATTAATTAGCCATCCAAATATTTTTTAAACTTAAACTCTCGTTGAAAATATCTCGATTTCAAATGAAAACCGGTTTTACAGGTTTTGCTTTTTTGAAAATAATTCAATTTTATCATTTACCTATTAAACTTCATTGGAAACCTATTAATATATTATAACAATAAGTAATTAAAATGTCATAAGCTATTGTTTATAAATAAGATTTGACAGGTGGCACTCTGTGGCTATAATCCATTCAAATTAGTCTTAAAACTGTAATCATTATGAGAAAAGATCGAGTTCAAGCTAAGCAAAGATTTCTGGGTAGTACCTATGTAGGGTTTAATTCTAATACAGGTAACACAGCTATTCTTGAAAGTAATTTAGAACTTATATTTTGGCGAAGAGAACTGTTTTTCAATACGCATAAGATTAAAATGCAACCCTCGCCACTTAAACATTATTGCAACGGCAGACTGGTTAACTACACTCCGGATGCCGAATATATGAAAGATGGTATTCATTACGTAGTCGAAATCAAATATTTAAAAGACATCCTTAAACCTGATAACCAAGAGAAGTTTAAGTTTATTAAGGCTGAATATAAACTACAAGGAAAAGAATTCATTACGGTCTCGGAAGAGGAATTATATAATGGGTATGAATCCGAAAATATCGCGATGTTACTTCCATCATTACGGCATCCCTCTCCTTTACTCGAAGTTAAGGCACTGCAAACTCTACTTAATGAAACTAAATACACTTATCAAGAGCTTCTCTATCTAGCTGATGAATTAGGCGTTAAACGTGTCTTTGTTAAGCGAGCAATCGCTCACAGGTTATTTTATGTCGACCTTTCATTGCACATATCGAATTGGCTAGTTAGTGGTAATCAATGATGAAAATATCACTCAGAACTTCAGATCTCTTAGTCAGATACAATAATGCTTTAGCTCGTATTCAGCTTGCGGGTAAGGAACATGTGACATTAGTATTTGAGAACCAAGTATATCCACCTCTAGTCCTTGAAAATAGTGCACTGGAAAGTGCTTATGGTGAAAACTTATTCATTGTTAATGATGTCTCCCCTCTTTCTAGCAACGTTAAGTTAACGCCAGAAAACAAAATGGTTATAACGCGTATAAATACCTATTTAGAGGAGCTTAGAAAGCTGACAGGCCCCAAAGGGGTTGGAGGATTAGAAAAGCGGAAGTTAGCCATTGTAAACGCAAGCAAGTTACTTGATGACTCAAAACCGCCTTCACCGAGTACTCTTGGTGAATGGGCTAAAGATGCCAATGTCAGTATTAATGGCGCTAGTAATCGTTACCTTAAACCGATCAAACGAAATCGAAGTACACAATTTAATTCAGAAGTTAAGATCCTTGCTTCGGATACGATTAATGAGTTTGTTATAAAACCGATGTCTACATCGTTTCAAGCAGCATTTGATATTTTTGTTGATCAAGCAAAGCTCCGTAATCTCAAATACCCCTCTTTAACGACGTTTACTAAGTGGATTAAGTCCGTGGAACCAAAATTAGTGAATAAAAATAAATATTCACGCAATGAACGAAAGAAGTTATTCCGTAATGCTTGCGAAAAAATGCGAACTTCGCGGCCTTTAGAGCGAGTTGAGGCTGATGCTGTTCATTTACAAATTGGGATCGTTGATGAAAACGGTACCTATCTAGGTCCATTATTGATAGTTATTCTAATCTGCGCTCATACTCGCTGTATTGTTGGTTACTCGATGAAATCAGGACGTGGAGAATCAGGGGCGCTTGTCGTGAGTGCTATGCGCCATGCACTGTGCCCTAAACCCGAAGGAAGTTTTACTTCTCGAAACGGTAACCCATGGTTTTGTTATGGGGTATTCGAAAAGCTAGTGGTTGATGGTGGTCCGGGATTTACTTCAACCGTTACTCAGAGTTACCTCATGTCAATTTGTAACTCTACGATTGAAACTAATGCTTCAAGTTCCCCCTGGCTAAAGCCTTACGTTGAGCGCTTTAATTCTACTGTTAGGATGAACTTTGCTCCATTTATACCTGGCTACATTGGCATTCTAAACGAACAAGTGGCTAATGGTCTCAATATAAAAGATAACGCAGTTCTGACTTTATCTGAGGTAAGAGGACTGTTCGAGGCTTGGATTGTCGATGAGTATCACCATATGCCTCTTACAAGCTTTAATAATCAAACACCGTATCAGTTGTGGCATAAAGCTCTTGCAGAAGGTTTTGTACCTGAAGTGCCTCTCAATATTGAAAAAGTGATGTTACCAACTGGGGAGATCCGTGATGCAACAATCTCCGGAGATAGTTGCCATCTTGGTGTTCAAATCAACAAAGTTAGATATAACGATGACAATGGCTTGCTTAAAAATATTGGCTTAAAGCTAAAAGCAGCTGGTAAGCCCGTTAAAGTTGAATGCCACTATTCAGAAGTTGATGTCTCTTCAATCTCTGTGGTTAATCCATTTACAGAAGAAGTATTTATCGTCATGGCGACAGATAAGGACATCATGGTTGGCACCACATTAGAGGAGTTTAAGGCTAAAAACCCATCTACCTATCAATCAAAAGGGTACCGTCATTCCAGAGTTTTGGCTGATGTGCCACTTTTAAAACAAAAAAAAGAAGAGCTACAGCAAAAAAGAACGACGTCACAAAAAACAGGGAGTAGAAGAGCAGTACCAGAAGATTTTGACCGTGAGATACAAGAACAAACTCAAGCTAATAATCGAAGTACTCCAAAGTTATCAGAACAAGATCCGTTAGCAGGTTTAGACCTTAACTCTATAAAAAGACTGAAAACTAAATAGGAACTGCAATGAATGTTTCCCTCCCCCTGCCTATCGATATTGGTGGAAATATTAGTCAAAAGCTAGACCTAAACCAAATGCCAAAACGGTGTGTTGAATACCTTTTCATGACAATCGAACATTCAGGGTTTGAAAAAGCGACAGCAGCTTTAGAAGCATGCTATGAACTATCAGGCTTAGAAAGTAATGGGTGTATCTTGACCGGTCCTCCTGGTGTAGGAAAGTCTAGAGCTATTCGATCTTTTGTTACTGATATTTACTACCAAGATTGCAACAGAGCAACTACCGAGCTGACTCCTTTGCCGATACTGTCGATTCGAGTACCGGGCAAACCAACTTTGCTTCGAGTCATTGAAAAAATACTACAATCAGCCGGTGATCTGTCACCTACAACACGGTCAACGCAATCGGCACAAACTCGCTTAGACAGATTAATTGTCCAACGAAAAGTTAGAATGATTATTTTTGATGAGTTCCAGCACTTATTACGAAAAAATGCGATGGTCAGAACCAACGATGTATTATCGTTTATCAAGGTGTTAATGGACGATCATCGTTTAAGTGTCGTTTTTGCAGGTTTACCTGAAGGCGAAGATGCTTTAACTGATTTCCCTGAGCTTAGGCAGCGTTTGTCCTTCGTTGACGCAAAGCTCTATCCATTTAGTTTAGAAAAGAATGGGCCGTCTAATAGAGATGACTTCGTTGCTTATTTGCTTGCTATGCAAGAAAAGTTTGCCGAGCTGAATGTAAAAGTCATTCCTATTGTAAGTAAAGATATGGTGCCACGATTATGGTTGGCGACCAAAGGGACCCCTCGGCACATTAATCAGTTTTTCATGCGGATGCTTAATCAGTACAAAGAAGGTGATTTCATTGATAAAGAAAAGTTTCAGGAACTTTTTAAGACGTGTCCTTTTCATAGAGCCTTAGGAACATTTGAACCATTTACGGCTCCTTCAGAGCAAGTCAAAAATAAAATTAACGATATAAAAGAGTAAAACTATTTTATGTTTGCTAAGAATAACGTCAGCTTAATATTAGGTGTCAGACCCTTCCCTTCGGAGACTGAGAGTCTTACCCAGTATTTATTGAGATTAGCGTATCTTAATGGCTTTTTTAATTTAAGTGTTTTCCTCAGAACAATCGGGATGAATAAGGTCAAAACGTCCCGATTTGGTCTGTGGTCAGAAGAGCAACTAGAAGATCTGAGCCAAGCTTTAATCGAGGCACTGGGCCGAAATGTAGATGACGTCATAGAGCTAACTAGACGGGCCGATCAAAATGGATGGCTGAATAAGGCCGGACGTGTGTTTAAGGAGTTGATAGTAGACTTCCCAAGGTTATGCCCTGAATGTACGATTGAGAATAGTGTATTAGATTGGCGCTGGTCCATCGGTGTTATCGGTCGTTGTCCAACTCATCGATGCGGTATTATTGACAGTTGTCCCCACTGTTCAGTACCGTTCAAATGGGATGCTGATCTTTTCGAGTACTGCCCCTCTTGCAAAAAGAATTTAGTCATCAACTCTGAGGATAAATGGCTAAAGACTCCGCTGTCACCACTAGAAATATCCCTCTGGCCTTCACCTTCTGGTTACCTCAAAATAAACGAAGATGGCCTTACTGATGTATGTAATGCTATCTACGCAATGGCTAGACCTTTAGATCCGCTTAGGCAAAATTGGGGACGCATTCCTTACAGCTGCAACCATCATGAGTTGGTACTTAAAGCGGTACATCTCTTAGAAAGCCAGCAGTTTTATAATCAATGGGTTAAGTTCGCAGATGCGGAGTGGAGAATGACATGTCTGAATTTAAACCCTGCCAGATTATTTAAAGCAAGCTTGCATAATACATATGGTTTTGAACTAAAGAATTCATGGCCTTCAATGGTTATTGAGGAAAAAACACAATATGTCCAAGCAGCAAGGCTTGCCTACTTATCACGAAAGCAAGTTATTAAGCCTCAAAAGCATTTAGATGTAACGTTATTAGGTATTCTTCTAAACTTAGAGCCTGTCAGTATTAAACAATTACTTGATGACAAGGTTCTAGCAACGAATAATTCAACGTTGATCAACTCTACGGATGTACTTAAAGATAAGTTGTTTGACACTGAGTACGTTCTCAAAGTTTTCAAACGCTTTTCTCGAAAAAAGCACATCGAAAACCCATTATCAATTGATGCAAACTCAACCTTATTCGCAACCTATGCCACCACATATTCAGCGCTAATGAATGCAGTTGTTAATGGTGATATTCGAGCAAGATTTCCTAATTTTCCAGATCTAAGCGAAATAATAGTAAACCAGACACAATTCTCCTCTTGGCTGCTTCAGTCACTACAAAACGCCTGTGAAACAGCCTTACCCATAGAAATCGTTGCTAACGTGCTGAGTGAAAACTGTAATGATGTAAAGCTACGTGTAAAGAATGGTGATTTTTACTGGGAGAAATGGAAGCGGAATGGGCAAGCTTGGATCAATGGTGCGTCCTTCGAGCACTTTTTACAACAAGACCCAAAATCAAATAACCGCTTATTTAAAGATCTGGTTACCGTGACATCTGAAGCACTGTAAAACAAAGGAGTTAGCTGTTATGAAGCCGTGTGAGGTACTTACGGAGAGGATCCATCTACAATTTCCATCAATTCAGCTATTGGACTCTATAATCGTTGAACCAGAGTGGGTATTTGTAACTCTTAGGTTTATTTCCTCATTAAACAAGCTCTTACTCGATGGCCAAACATTAAAATTATACCAAGTGAGTATGAATAACCTTTTGTTTCCGACTTTCATTATTGATATGCCATTAAACAATCAAGAAACCATAGAACAGCTATATAAGCAGTGTGAAATATTCATAGCAAAGAACAGGCTGAATACACTTATCCGCCCTGAATAGTGGAGTGAATAAATCGGTTTTTTATAAGCCAAAAAAGATTTAAAGTGAAAAAATTTCACTTCATGACCGAACTATTATTTACCGCAATCGAGATAAATTCGGATTGGCAGTTAACTCACCTAATAGGCATTTCAACCAAGAAAGCTTACCGTAAATAGCCTCGTTTACGATGCTTTTATCCCGCTCAATAATTAACTTATAGGTATATTTCACCCGCCTAGCAAAGATTGCATCGTTTCGACGAATGGATATTAACTGATCATGCCTAGAGTACTGAGCTATGGTATAGAGTTGCTCTAATTCAGCATTTAGGGTTTCGATAAAATGCAGAATCAACTGCTTACTCCAGAGTTGATATTGCGCTCCTTCCTGATGTTGAGGAGTCTTTAAATGAAATCGCAACTGTAAATAGCTGAATAGCTTGCCTAGTTCGCAATCAAAGTTAACCGTATCACTCCAGCCTTGAGATAATAATGGCCACATTGTTTTCATAGTCTTGAACTTGTAGTCATTTAATGCGGAGTTATACGCTGAATCAAGAGCATTCCACTGACTTGTTAATTGATGAGCCTTGCAGTCTCTTCTCAATCGGTTATACCTGATCACAATCGTACTAGCATTAAAGGGAAACTCTTGTAATCCATTACTCTTGATAAAATCGAGTAGTTCGAGAGTTTCAGATTCAATCCTGTCTAGTATTTGTTTATTCTGTTTGATTTTTTCCAGGGCTTCTTCTCGGGCCAATCTATGTCGGTGGCTTTTGATCGCTTGGGCATACAGTAATGTTGAATTAATACGGTTAGTTAGGCGTATGCTGTAGTCCTTCAAAGGACATTCAGCACTCAAGTCTTCTAGTTTCTGCACGATATTGTCGATTCTAGCGACACCTTGATTAAGGCTAAACTTTATTTCCGTTCTTAGTGCATTAATATCATGTCTTAAGCTATTTATTCCTCCAGCGATAAATTGGCGATTACCTTGATTTTCAGTAAAAGTAAGCAAGTGGTCATTGAGTTTAAAAATTGCGTTTTGATATGGATAATTATTGGGTAGTTTGTATAGGATATTGTTCGCTAAGCACTCTGTTACTTGTTTGTTTGTCGGCTTTCTACCGTTCGTTTTGATCCGCCATGCGTAGTCTCTGATTATTCGAATGTTGCATGCTAATTTTTTTCGCTCTTCATTCCGATAGTAGCGCTCCAACTTAACTAGCATTTGCCCTATACGGTTAGTATTGAGGTATTCATCACCAATTGCTAATCGCCAATCATTAAAGTTCTTATATGAAAAGTTTATGCTCCAACCTGCATTAGGCTTTTCGCTAAATACTGAAAAATATTCAAATCGAACTTGTCTAATGACACCGGCAAGAACGCCTCTATTGGCTTGTCTCAATTTTGCTTTAGCTTCCGCTAAAGACTTGGACGTTTCATAGGCGTATGGGAGGTGTTCATAAGGTGAAAGAATAAGTTCTGTAAACTCAACCAATTCGTGGTGATTAACAGATTCAATTTTTTTTGTATTCTCATTAAACTGATATTCAGGGTAATGTGTATCGAACATTAGAGTGCTGTGAGTTCTACAAGCATCTAATGCACGATTACTGATAGTGAAAGCATTGTTTTGTGGTCTTGTTTGGCCTTGGTAAGATGTTTCCTCAAAATTTGACCCATACATTATCAGTTCATAAGTCCCTTGATTCTTTTGTCTGCACGCAGGACTAAACAACCACAACAGGTTTATTCCCTTATCTCTAAAAAAATGCTCTCGTTCTACAACCGTTTTAGGAGACAACCACCAACGTGCTAACTCTATAACCCATTGATTACCTGATATATCTGTAAATTGAACGTCTGGTTTTCTACGTACATTTAGTTCGTGGTCACTTTTGAAAATATATTTACCTGAATCAACACTTTCTGGGATCACCTTGGAACTACTATTAAGGATGCGGATTAGTTCTGATTTAGTTTCAAAATGCCATAGACCCTCACCACGGTAGATCTGCGAAAACAAGGTACTATTGATACCTTTGTAGAAAGAACAAGCGAGCATACTTTCAAGACTGGGAGCAAGATGACGATTGTGAACAAAGTGGGGAGACTTATCATCTGTGCTACTTGCTCTTGTAAATAATGGGCAATTACATTCGCTACAGCGGATGAAGACCTCACCGTCATTTTCACTTTCAGCTGTGAGTCGTTTTAATCTAGCAATGTCGTGAAGCGAGATACCATCACTGATCTTAGTGAGCACCTGCGATGCGATCAGTGGGTACGGGTGGCCAGTCAAATAAACTTCCCACATTTTATGTCTAGCAGTTGTATCCATACATTCTAAACTTTATAAGACGTGAAATTAATACTTTAAAAATATACTCTTATGAATTTTAAAAGAAAAGAAATAGCAGTCTTTCATTAGTAAATTTAGGTTTGCTTTTACCAGTCACTCGAAGCCTCCTATCTCCTTATGCTCAATGTATTCAAGCAAACTATGGATACCAGCGTCTCCAAACTCTCTCACTACTTCGGATGGCGTTAAATCACCAAATGATGGAATCCGCTTGCTTATGAACCACTCCCAGGCTTGGTGCTCATCATCAAACCAGTATTGAATTCGTTTCAAAATCGATTGAATACGACTAAGTCGCTCAGCACTGGCTTTATCGCTTAAGCCAATTAAAGAAGAATTTGAAAGACCTGAAAAATAGGCTAGCTTTTCTACTGTCACATCAAAAGCTTTGAACCACTCTAATGGCTTAATATCATTAATTGTGTCATCTAGGTTCTCTTTCATCATATGTTGACCGGTTCAGAATTCATTCCTTCATTATAGCCTCTTAGAGCCGTGAGTTTATTCAAAACTAGTAGCCAATTTAAAATATATTCAAGTGTAAATAAAATCACTCTTTGAGATGCCTTTAGTGAACAGGCATCATGAAAAAATAACTATGTTTTAATGCTTTAGGTGAAGACAGACGAAGGGTCTTTAATTAGACAATATAAGCAAATTAGTATAAAATTAGTATTACTTATAAGTCCTCGTAGTCCATTCATAAATGGAGCTCAAATCGGAGAGATTTGTATTGATCCGGGCTTATCATTTCTAACTACTACAAGATCCGGTGTTAAGGTTTGGAATTTGGTCAATCGATCTTTTCTAAACTTGGGTAACTTATTGATTCCCGCTAAAGAAGATCCGACCTTAAAGTACGATTAACATTTGGGAATTGTCACCTAATTTGAGAATCTCAGTCAGCTTGTGTATTTAGAAACTATGACTTGGCAAACACATGCTAAAGCTAAAACCATGTAGGCATTGTCTGCTGTGGCTTAAAGCTTGTGAGTCTAATCCTGTGAGCCATTTTTTTATGGCTCTATCTTGCTTCAAAACATTCTCATTAACTCTATCTAATTAACCAGATAAACGAGACGCTGCAATGGATTAGCGCTTTTCTTTGCTGCATGTTTTTTGTTTAGCTCTGTGTTCAGTTCTATGTATAGCCCTGTGCATAGT
This sequence comes from Shewanella sp. 0m-8, assembly GCF_052977265.1. NCBI lineage: Bacteria > Pseudomonadati > Pseudomonadota > Gammaproteobacteria > Alteromonadales > Shewanellaceae > Shewanella > Shewanella sp. 0m-8. The sequence goes on from NZ_JBRIMB010000001.1 coordinate 254,555, forward strand.
CTGAATAAGCTTAAAACAAAGCTCTGTTAGTGCTGACTTTCTGTAATTGCTTACTTTGCTCTGAATTACATCGGTTCTAAATGGTTTAAGATCAATGACCGTAGCAGCCAATCTATTGAAATTCGCTGTATTTATTTGAACGCTTGATAAAATGCTTACGGCCTGACGATATCGGCTTACCCAGTTGCTTAAGTTCGCAAAAGGCGCTGTAGAATAGCTGTAGCGCCTTATAATATTGGCCAATAATGAAATCGCTTAAATGAAAGTCATAATGAGAGTTATCTATCAGTGACTATTACTTTAATTAGTCTGATAGTAACTCTTCATTCATACCTGTCTCTGTCTCTGACATGGTTTTGGGTTTTCTTTGTAAGGCGTATATAGGCAAGCCTAATAAAATCAGAAAGAAAGAATAAAAGACAATCTCCTGCCCTGCTCCCAAAATACAAAACAAACTATATACAAAGGTGCCAATGCCAAGAATGATGGCGCGGTTTCGTGCTGCTGATGGTTTATCCTGTTTTAAAAAGTAGAACTCTGCAATGGCACATAAGGTGTAAGCCATCAAGGTCGCTAACGTCGCCATCATCACTAAAAAAGTGAACGCGCCGATTAAGCCTTTGGTGTAATTCATTATCAATAACACCGAGACAATAGCGCCCGACACGAGTAAACCGAATGTTGGCGTGCCATTTTTAGACAAACGTTTAAATCGCTTTGGAAATAATCCATTGCTCGCAATGGCCATCGGCATCTGTCCACACATTAAGGTATTCGCATTTAAGGACCCTAGCGTCGACAATAAAGCACCAAGGGTCACGACTAACGCGCCAACAGGACCCATTAACCGTTCTGCTGCTAACTTAAAGGGCGCAGTTGAATTTTTAAGTTCGTTTGTAGGCACCGTTAGGTTCACCGCTAAACTCACCAATATATACAAGACTAAGATAGTCAGCACTGAGGCAATGATGGCTCTTGGGATTGTTTTTTCAGGTTTAATCACATTACCCGCTGGAACAGTGGCAGATTCAATCCCTAAAAATGACCACATAACCAACATAGTGGCAGCTGATATTGCTGCGATTGGTGATAACTCTGTCGGATTGAACTCAGGTAGCATCTCCGGCTGCATATTGATTAAGCCCAATAGCGCGAGTATTAACAAGGGCACGATCTTTAAAATGGTCGTGATGACTTGAAAGGTACTACTGCCCTTAATCGAGCGAATATTTAAACCGACAATAAGCCAAATTAAGGCTAAACATGCAGCTAACCCGGCTTCATTGTGCTCTGCCAGTATCGGCACATAAGCGGATAAATAACTGATAAATGCAATGGCGACGCTTGCTACGGCAGTTAAACAGGAGATCCAATAGCACCAGCCGACAATAAATCCGGCCATAGAGCCTAAACCTGAGTCAGCGTAAATATATAAACCACCGGTTTTAGGTATTCTGGTTGCTAGCCTTGCGAATGTCAGTGCAATCAGCACAGTACCCGCGCCAGCAACCAACCAGCTACTCAATCCTAACATGCCATAAGGGGCCAATAATGTCGGCATCATAAAGATCCCCGAACCAATAGCGCAGCCTACGGCAAGGGCCCAAACGCGCCAAAACCCCATGACTCTGTGGTCTTGGGGATGTGCAGTTATATTTTGTGTCATCAGATGTCCTGGCGTTAAGCCGCTTGTTGAAATAACTCAATAATGGCTTTTAGATCATCATCATTAATATTTAAGTGGGTAACCAGTCGCATCTGCTCCCCTGAAGGCAGCAAAATATTGTTATTGGCTTCACGCTTTGCAAGGCGTTGTCTCATTGCTTCGCTAACGCTCACATATAACATGTTTGTATGGGCTTGGCCGAGAGGGATCCCTACACCGTCAATTTGTTCTAATGCCCTTGCTAATTCGTTGGCTCGTCGGTGATCTTCGCTCAAACGATTTATGTTGTTTTGTAAGGCATACAAGCCCGCAGCCGCAATAGTTCCTGCTTGGCGCATACCGCCACCTAACATTTTACGCCAGTGTCTAGCTTCGTCGATGAACTCATTTGAGCCAACAAGTAGCGAGCCAACAGGCGCCCCTAAGCCTTTTGATAAGCATATTGAAACACTGTCAAAATCTGCGGTTAAGGCTGCAGCGCTCGTGTTTCCGTCAACAACAGCATTAAACAACCTTGCGCCATCTAAATGCATGGCTAAGCCATGGCGCTCTGCTATCGCCTTAACGTCTTGAGTGTAACCGCGAGGTAAAGCGAGACCAGCATGAGTGTTTTCTAAGCAAATCAACTTGGTTCTGGCATAGTGAACGTCTTTCGGTTTAATGGCTTTTTCCAGTTCGGATAGATCCATGGTTGCATCGCGTTGTAGCGTTAATGGCTGGGGCTGAATACTACCTAATACCGCAGCGCCGCCACCTTCGTAAAGATAGGTGTGCGCGACGCTACCAACAATGTACTCATCACCGCGGCCACAATGAGACAGCAGTCCCATTAAGTTGCTTTGGGTGCCAGAGGGACAAAATACCGCGGCTTGTTTATTAAGTAACTCTGCAGCATATGCTTCAAGTTGCTTAACGCTAGGATCTTCACCGTAAACATCATCTCCCGTTTCGGCTGATGCCATTAACGCGCGCATGTTCAGGCAAGGCTGCGTGACGGTATCACTGCGTAAATCGATTACTCCTGCCATGGTGTTTTCCCTTTTAAGGTTAACTTCTTGCTGATGTAGTCTTCTCGATTAGTGTAACCGCCAGCAAGATGACGAAAACCGCTAAAGGCTGTGCGCGCATGAAGTACACGCCAATTATCAAACCATACCGCACGGCCAGGTTGTAATTGAAAGCTCACCTGAAACTTAGGGTCGTTAATTAAACGCTGAAACAGACCATAAGCATGATAAAAAGCCTTTTGCTCACTAGCACTTAGCATAAAGGGGCTGCGATCAAAGTTATTAAAACAAATTTGTTCAAACTGGCCATTGATATCTTCGCGCACAACCTCATGCTGACCTTTTAATTGAATGCCGGGCTCAATATAATGCGCAGGCACCTTAATCTTGGTCAGGATCTCATAGGCGGCTGGATCTTCATTTTTAATGGTTTGAGCAACCTTAAAACCGTCGGCAAATTGGTTGAAGGCACCTTCGCCGTCAAAGGCTAAACAATGCAGTAACTGTAATCCAGGAGGATCAAGTGTATAGGTGCTATCGGTATGTAGACCTATGCCAACACTCGTGTAGGCACTGTCGCTATGAGCGCCATTATTAGAAAAGTCCCATAAACTACCAAATACGGTATCTCGGATATACCCGACTTGATTGAGCAACTTTTTAGTGGCTTCCATGTCCGTTGGCATGCCCGAAAATGTGACTAAACCATATCGTTCCATACTTTCTAACACAGGTAAAAAAGCAGCATCGTTAGCCGTCACCTGTTCAAAATCAAAATCTGGGACTTGGTTTTGTAGCTCGTTAGCCCATAACTGATATGCCGGCTCTTTGACTGGCGTAAATGCCATATTAAACAGAAAGTCAGCATCAAACTCGCTCACTACATCGGCATCCAACCACTGAATGCACAGTTGAGCGCCGTTATTAATCACTTGGAATTCTTTTAGCTCAGGGACTGCTGGTAAGGAAAAGGTGTCAACATCTCGTTGTAATGTACCGGGGTTAAGGCTAGAAGCATCGGTACTGTGATCTCTCAACCAAAATAAACTGAAGTGTGATTCTTTATTATTAGAAAATTTAATCGAAAGACTTTCATCCACACGTTTACATTCGTGAATAAACATAAAATAGATCCCTAAGTTAACCTGTCAAATAACAGTTAACACCGCAAAGAAAATAACAACCACCAAACTTAACATTAACAAGTTACAACAATCAAGCTGTAAGCAAAGAGCTTTACCGGGAAGGTCTTAAAGCCATCTTCGGCTAATAATATTTTCATTATGTTAAATTAAGTGGTTATCCTTTTATCCCTAGAGGCTATTATTATTATTCTATTTTGTCAGGGTCGAAATATTAAATTTCCGGCCAAGCCTGATCCGTAGAGCTAAAAACTATTTTCTTTATTAGCGTTAGTTAAAATAGCTGCTCTGCACTGACTCGTATTTATTTCTTTACGGATAAAATGAGATTAAAGCAAAGACAGCCATACAAGCCAGCACTGCGGCTTCATCAAGCAAGGCTTGGGACTTAAACCACCCCTCCCAAAACCGCCCCTTACACTTATCTTCAGCATTGGCCTTTCTGCCAATGGGTTCATTAAGCGCCCGCAACTCTTTTGAATGCGTTAGCAAGAGATATCCATGAGTCGAAGTCGGTACTCTTTTACCCGCTTATTGATGATTGTTTGTTGATAAGATTTAAGAGATTCAGCTTTAATAAAATCGTGATTCAGGCTATCGCCTTTGAACAGTTTTTGCCATTACGTTACAACCTCGATATCTGACCAGCTCTTAGCCAGCTCAGCATCAACCCGCAATACAAGGTGCAGATGATTACTCATCACGGCAAAAGCACAGATATCGATTGCGAACACTTCAGCCAGCTGCAACAGCCGACTTTCGACCCAGTCACGCCTATGCTCATAGGATTGTCCCGTGTGAATATCAACCCCACACAGGAATGCCTTTCTAACACAGCGACTTATGCAATGATAATAAGGGGTATCTTCCAAGCTGACTAACGCTTTTCTTGGCGTTGGCATAACACATTCCTCTGTTCAACCTTAACTAAAGCCTAGTAGAAGAATCGCTATCCAACAGTTTGGGGTGTCTTGGTTATTTTGTCGTCGAACGCGTCCAAAACTCAAACATGGCTTTATTGTGTTAGCTCGCTGCGAGAGCCTCAATAAATACCTTTAGATCGGCTTTAATTGCTATCGCCTTGGTGGCAAGTTTAGCTGGCACTTCGGCATGATCTAGATTGACTCTAACCAGATGTGCATTAGGCAGACTCTGTGTAATTTGCTCCATCGGCATTCTAATGACTGTGGGAGTATTAAAGCCTGAGCCCAAATCGAGCAACAACACCTTCTTATCCGCGACTTGATTTAACCAATCTATAAGCTTAATTCTGTCAGGTTCATGGACCGAATCGATAAATGAGCGATCAATTCGAGCGTGGATAAACATTTCACCTCCACAATTTGGACAACGAGGAATGGCAATGTCATCGGTTAACACTTGCTCATCGGCATCGTAATAAGGTTCCATTCTGTCCAGGAATGGTCGAATATCCCAGACTTGCTGGCTACAAGGCGTTGTACATTGGATTTTTCCATAGTCCCCTTGAGGCGAATAAAATCGGTTTTTATCAAAGCCATTCTTGTAGAAAAGGCCATCTACATTTGATGTCATCACAAAGTAGTTTTTATCCGCTACGGCGCGCCGCAGTTGTCGATATAGCTGATTGTCATCTTGACCAAAGTACACATATTCAAGGTGTGCCTTGTAATAACCCCATTGCTCTAATTGAGTCCAGTGTGGGTAGCCCATCAGCTGATATTGGGCCGTGAAGCCTTTTTTAACCCAACCAGGAAATACCTGTTCAAATTTATTCTGATCGAGGTAATTGATCCCGGCAGCAGCACTCAAGCCAGCACCGGCCCCAATGAGAACCGCATCGGCCTGGTTCAATAATGCCTGTATGCTGGTTAAGGTTTGTTGATCGAGCGTTCTAGCTTTCATCGCTGACATACATAATCCTCCATTACTGCTTGGTATACATGGTGGTCATATTCACTAAATACGTTGAAAACTATCGTCTCGAACGAGTCTGGGTTTTCAGTTAACCATTGAGTCACGGTATCGAGTGCGACTTTCGTTGCTTGCTCAATCGGGTATCCAAAAATGCCTGTCGATATAGAACAAAAAGCCAGGCTGTGAATACGCTCTGTTTGCTTGGCTAAGGTTACAATGCTGCGATAGCTGGCCGCGAGTTGTTCTGCATGGTTTGGTAGAATCTTATTTTGTACAATAGGCCCAACGGTATGGATCACAAATTTAGCGGGTAAGTTATAAGCTCGGGTGATCTTTGCCATGCCTGTTTGTTCAATATTGCCTTGTAGCGCCATAATCACCTCACAATCGGCTCTTAACTGCACCCCTGCTCGATTATGGATCGCATTATCGATGCACTTATGTTGAGGTTGAAAACAACCCAGCATTTGGCTATTGGCGGCATTCACAATTGCGTCAGCCGCGAGTGTCGTAATGTCCCCTTTCCAAAGCACAATTTTGGTATTACCTAGGGTTAAAAAAGGCTTTGCAGCTAAGTCATTTACATCGGTTATCTCACGTTCGTTGCATTCTATCTGTAATAACTGCGTCAGTGCATCGGTACTCTCTGCTGATAAATAATTTGCAGGCAAAACCGTTATGGCGTTATCCAATAATACGCGCTGGCTTTGAGCGTCGTAATCTTGATAATTTGTGACCCCGAGTGATTCCAGCACCTCAGAGAGTTGTTTAAGCAGCTCGTTAACTAATTGGTCTTTGCCCTTTTGAGAGCTAAAGTCGGGGTTAAATGGCTCATAAAGCGCTATTTGCTGAGCATAATCTTGGATATTGAGTCTGGTCATTGTCACTTTGCTCTGATGCTTACACGAATAAAAAGGCCGCTAACTATCCATATGATAGCTAACGGCCTGCTTGTTGCTAGTTAGTTGTACTAGCTGCTTGTACTAGTTAGTCATTCTAGGGCGGGTTAGAAGCCAAATTTACCGTTAGTATTTTTCCACTCAGATTGAGCCGGAATCGTTTCGATGGCGTCCCAATGCTCAACAATTTTACCGTTATCGAGACGGAATAAATCGTAGAAAGCCACATGTTCATTGGCAAAGACACCTTCACTAATAGAGACAACAAAATTGCCCTCGCCGATAATTTTATGATTGGTGTCATACTTCATCGCTAGTCCTGCTTTTGCCAGCTCTTCGAGTGCCTTACCAAGACCACTTAAGCCATCGCCAATGCTAGGGTTGTGTTGTATGTATGCGCTGTCTTCGTTGTCGATGAACTTGTTTATCTGGCTCATGTCGCCATTCATCAAAATCGTTTTAACAAAGTCTGCGACGATAGCTTTGTTCTCTGCCGTCTTATCTAGGTCGGTAATGGCCACGCTGCCGTCAAGCTGAGAGTGTCCACTTGGATTTACTGGAGCAATTTCTTGCAAATTATCCCAGTGCTCAACAATTTTGCCATCTTCAAAGCGGAATACATCGAAACCGACTTTAGGACCAAAAAAGTTGTATTCAGTATGAAGCACAACGTAATTGTCATCTTGAATTGCACGCTTCACACTGGCTTTCGCGCTACCTTCTGGCAGAGCTTGCAGCACCTCTCCAAATCCCGCTAATCCATCGCCAACGGCTAGATTATGTTGCGTATATTGCGCTGCATTAATGTAGTTGATTGCTGCTTGGTCGCCTGTTTCGATGCTTGAAATTACGGCTACCGCTTTCTCTTTATTGCTCATAGACTCTGACTCCGATGTTACATGAGAACAGGCCGCGAGACCCATTACGCCAATTACAGTTAATGTTTGTGTGAATATTTTTGATAGTTTATTCATTGCTTCCGTCCTTGCCCGAATGAGATATAGGTTAGTGGACAAGGGATGTTTTTGCAGTGTTGAAGTATGCCGAAAAATGGTCAATATCGAACCTTACAGAAGGCAGCGTAACTAACTGGTTGAAAATTAAGGTAATAGCTGTGTTTAGGGTTGTATTTAGAGCGATAGAGGTTTTGGCTGTTACCGCTATAAGACGGGTTTACTGTATTTCGTCTGAAATTGTGTCGGCGTTAGCTCGGTGAGTTTCTTAAAATATTTAACAAAGTTACTGGCATCCTCGAAGCCGAAGTCATAGGCCATCTGCTGTGAGGTCGTACTATTAATCACTAAGCGTCGTTTCATCTCAATAATGATAAAAGCGTCAATCATCTGCTTTGCGGTTAAACCGGTTGCCAGCTTACATACTTGATTAAGGGTTTTATAGGTGGTGTTGAGTCGATGTGCATACCAGTTGGCGTCTCGCACCCGAGAAAAGTTTTGCAGCAACAGTTCAAAAAATCGCGCAAGGCGTACATTTTGCTCTATCGAAAGCCTGTCGTGAACGGACTCTGGTCGTAAGCGATGAAAAATCAACGCGAGCGCAGAAAAAAGGTACATGACTATCAAGGGATCGCAGTTCTCTTGTTGCTGCTCGGTAATCATTTCAGCGATTAATGTGCGAGTACGCTTGCGATCGAGTTCGCTCAGCTGTGCCAGCGGTGAATGGGAGGCGTTAAGATGTGTTGGCGTGTAATCTGGCAAGCGCATATTGCTATGCAAGCGGTCTAAAAAGGCTTGAGTGAACAGTAATATTTTACCTTGTGGTTTCGATGATAGATCAAAGCTATGTACTTGTTCACGCTGCACAAAGATAATTGAGCCGGGTTGGAATGGATACTCTACAAAATCCACCATGTGGCTACCTTGCCCTTCTTTAATACAGATGAACATGAAAAAGCTCACCCGATGGGGCATTTGTGGATCGTGATCTAGGTTAGGTCTCGAAAGTAGAGAAGCAAGCTCAAAGATTTCAAACTCGGCCTGGTTGGATTTTTGATGGTTGAAACCTATTTTCGGGATGGGCATTAACAGCACGTCCTACAGAGTTTGATTAGTTTAAATCGCTTATATTGTAAAAGGTGGCAAAGGATTGCCTAGCTAAGCTTAGCATTGTTGAACTTGTGATGACAAAGAAACACACTTGATGATAGGCATGTTTCTCTTTTAAAATAGGTTCTTGAACTATTTCAACGAATAGCGAGATAGAAACTTAATCCATTATTTTAGGTGGTCTTACTGTCCTTTTGTCTGGCCAATTAGTTTCTTAAATCATGCATTGTTCAATGCTACGTGGTAATTAGATGTATAATTCATTAGCCATGACGATAAATAGTGACTTTATTTCGTCCAGAGTTTTTTGACTCATAAAGCGCTTTGTCAGATGATTCAAACGCTTCTTGTAATTTCATTTTGGACTCAGAGTAAATAGCACCTATTGATATAGTAACGCCTATGTCATTGATGTTTTCACTATTTATTACCTTTAACAATTCATCTGCTTTTTTATTAAACTGTTCGAAAGAAAGTTCACCATTAAAAATAACAACAAACTCTTCCCCGCCCCATCGGATAGCGAGATCAGTGGACCGCATTGAGGACTTTATTCTATTTGCCACTTCTGAAATCACAATATCACCGACAAGGTGCCCATAAACATCATTGATTTTCTTAAAGTGGTCTATATCAATTAGACACATAGAGTTAACTGACATATCTTTATTCATAAACCTATCTTTACGATAGAAACCAGACAAACTATCAATGCTGCTTTCGATATAAAACCGTCTAATGTATGCAGCAATTAAAAAGCAGCTGTGTATTATTAGTGTTAATACCAATATTGCAGCACTGCTATAAAGTAGTGGCGTTTTTATGGTTAGCCCTACTTTTTTGTTTTCAGTTTTAAGCGCTAAAGATTCGTAAACAACCGTGCTTATGTTATTACTGTCTTTATCTGACATCTCAAACCAAGTGAATTTTTCATCATTGAAGTCTGATATAAAGTCGCTTAGAAAATCAGCTTTAATATCAATAACTAAAACAGAAAAAACATCACCTTCTAAATATAATGGATAATAAATTGAATATAACTCTTCATTAGTGCCAGATTCTATATAAGGCCCAAAAACCCTCACGGTTTCAAAAACAGTTAAACCACTGCCTTTTAAAGTCTTTTCTATATTTTCTAATTTCAAAATACGTTCTAAGTAGTTTCCCTCTGCAAAATCCCTATCATAAAGGTGAACGTACTGCTCTCTAAATGGCTTGGGAATGACATATTCTGGATATACATTCGCGACCGTCCATAGATTGTCAGCTATGATGGGGTTTCTTTTTAATACACTAAATAGGTTATCTATATGCTTAGATAGGTCTCGAATTTTCTTATCTTGAGAACCTTTGACTATGACCCCCTGGCTTAAATCACCAGCTGGTAGAGAAATATACTCACTGTTAAGGCTGTTGACATTAAAGCGGTATATTGCATCACTAATAAAAAGGATGTTAGTTAAAAACTTACTATTCAACTCGCTCTTATTAACAGTGACAAACAAATTAACAGCACTTATAGATACAATAAAAGATAAGCAAATGCTAAGCACGTTCCTTTTTGTCATAATATTTACTATCCGGTAATGGTTATAAAAAAGTGGTCACAACTCAAAATTATTTTTCAACAAGAATCCTTTATCAAGATTTCTTTATCAAAAGTGCTTTGTTAAGAATATTTTGTTAAAAATCTTTTATTAAGAGTTCTTTGTTAAGGGTTCTTTGTTAAGAGGTAATCGCTACATATCAATAGCTTAACGTTAATTTTAATGGATTTGCTAATCTGATAAATCCTGTACATATTCATAAATTCTGAATACTAGTTCAATCTTAAATTATATCATAGATTTCGCATTGTATTTTCCACTAAGAGCGAACAAGATTGCCCACTCAATATGCACAAGCAATAAAAATCCCGAACATAGGTTCGAGATTTTTTTCTACATATTAAGGCTGTGTCATTGCGTGGCTTTGGTAAGTGCTCTCTAATCTCCGTCACCGTTAATCGAGCTAGATTAACGTTCACTAGGTATTAGGCATTAGAAGGCAATAAGCACTTGGCATTAAGCATTAAGCATTAAAAATTAGACATCTTCTCTTGGCATCGTGATCATCACACCCAGACCTGGCTCACAATCATGTAAGGTAATAGTGCCGTGATGTAGGCCCGCAACCGCTTTTGCCAACGAGAGACCCAGCCCCAAGCCACCATCGGTACGGCTTTTATCGACACGATATAAACGTTCAAAAACACGCTCCCTTTCTGTTTCAGCAATACCGAGCCCATTATCTTCAACCTTGAGCCAAACCAGTGAGGCTTTATCATCCGCGCCGCAGCTGAGCTTGATCACACTGCCTGCAGAGCAATATCGCAGCGCATTTTCTATCAAGTTGGCAATTTGCTGGATCAGCAGTTCTCGATCGCCTTGGATCAGTAACGGTGATTGGGCTTTATGGATCTGCAACTGCATTGCGGCATCTTCTGCAACATCGACATAAATTTCGGCGACGGTATCAACAATCTGGGTTAAATCCGTTGTCGTGAAGCGGCTTCGTCTCGCGCCTGACTCAATTTGAGTAATGCGTAACAACGCATCAAAAATAGAAGCAAGACGTTGAGAATCAGCCAAGGCATGGTCTAACTCATTGTTAAAGCTCTGACTTTGCGCAATTGATGATGCATCAGCCTCGTCACGTAAGGTTAGTAAATTGTGCCTCAAACGCGTGATAGGCGTTTTCAGCTCGTGGGCAATATTGGACGAAATATCGCTCATCGCCGCCACAGAGCCTTCTAAACGAGAAAGCATTTCATCCACAGAGACAGATATTCTCGCCAGATCGTTATAGGTGTTTATCTCGCCCGTTCGTGCCGACAAATCACCGTCTGCCGCCGCGTTCAATACTTGTTCAATACGAGATATTCGTTGCTGACTAACACGGCTCATCGCGACAACAATGGCAATGGTAAAGAGTGATACTAAAACGCCAGCAAGAATAAAACCTGTGGTAAGCACCGCGATAATGTCGTCATCTTCAATCGGATCTTCGTCGATATCGTGTTTATCACCTGTTGCCCGTAGCTTTGATTCTTTGACTATCTCACTGTTCTGTTGACCCAGTTCATAGTCAACATAGAGAATGGTCACGCTGGCCATAAGCACAAGACTAAACAGCGACACCAGAGCAAACATCACGCCTTGCTGGATAGCAGAGCTTTTCATCCACATTGGGAGTCGATTAACGATTCGCTGAAGTGAGACTTTATTTTGCAACATATCAAGGAGTCTGCGTTTCATTTAGCCTCCTCAATATGTCGATGTTCTAACTTGTAGCCTGCGCCTCGTACGGTTTGGATCAAAGTGTCGCCAAAAGGCTTCTCTATTTTATTCCTAAGACGACTAATGTGAGTTTCGACAACGCTGGTTTGAGGATCAAAATGAATATCCCATACGTGTTCAAGCAGCATAGTACGGGTGATCACGCGGCCAGGATGACGCAAGAATAATTCTAGAATACGAAACTCTTTAGGCTGTAAATCCAATAGCTTACCTTGACGTGTTGCGGTATGTTCAAACAGGTTTAATACCACATCGCCAAAAGTCAGTTGCGGTTTAGTGTCGGTTGATGTCAATCCGGACCGGCGAGAAAGAGCGCTAACACGCGCAAGCAGTTCAGAGAATGCAAATGGCTTAGTGAGATAATCATCACCTCCCGCTTCCAATCCTTGCACACGGTCATCCACCCCGCCTAAGGAGGTCAAAAATAAGATAGGTGTTCCCACTTGCGCTGCTCGAAGGGCCTTAACTAAAGACAATCCGTCTAAGCCCGGCAACATGCGATCGACGATCGCCACATCAAAGTGTTCCGTCATGCATAGGGTCAACGCATATTTGCCATTTTCTGTCACCTCGACTTGATGCCCAGCTTCACGCAGCCCTTTTTCAACAAAAGTGCTCAGACTCACATCGTCTTCAACTAGTAACACTCGCATGACGGTTCTCTCTCAGATCATAGGGTAACGTCGTTGTCGCTTAAGCCGCAACGATAGGGACATTTTGTTGTTCAGTTGGCGTTGGTTCTGCCACATTAGTTGGCATCGTTTCCGCTTTATGCTGTTGCCATTTCATCATAATCACCGCTGCGATACCAGCTAATAAGCTCGCGCCCAGCGTAACCAATCCTAGTATGAAAAACAGAGAGAAAGAGGCTAAACCAATAAGTGCTTTTGGTCCATTTTCACGAAGGATTTTAAGCCCTGATGGTATGTTTGACGACCATTGTTTCGATTTGTTAAGCAACAGTTTCACTTTATTAATACAGCATTTGACACTGTTTAACCAAGACGTCGACCTTTTCGAGCAAGGCTCAGCTTCTTGGTTGGTATTTTTTGATTCAGTTGATTCAGTTGATTCAGTTGATTCAGTTGATTCAGTTGATTCAGTTGATTCAGTCATTAGATCTCCTTGGGGTCATCAAAGATCACGAGGGTGTAACAGATTCTGTGTAACTGCAGTTTTAGTTAATATGTTTCACAAGTCTGTCTTCAAACTCAATAATAA